>JACCYW010000471.1 GCA_013696275.1 Chloroflexota bacterium
GCGTCGGCGCCAGTCCGGTCTCGGGGACCCTCACTGAGGCCGACTTCATGGCTGTCGAGAACGGCCCGCAGACCTTCGCCGAGGCCCTCGACGCCATCCGCGATGGCGGCACGTACGTCAACGTCCACACGGAGATGAATCAGGCCGGCGAGATCCGTGGCCAGTTGGAGGCGGAAGATCTGCCGCCGACCGACGCTACCGGTGGCGCCGCGGGCAACTCACTGTGGATCGCCCTGCTAGGGCTTGTCGCCGCAGCTGCCCTGGTCCTCGGCGTGCGCCGCTTCGCCTTCCAGCGCTAGAGCCTCGCGACCCGCCACTCCGGCGGTATCCAGCATGGTCAAGGCCGGCCCGAGCGATCGGGCCGGCCTTCTCCATCTCGCTGGCCGTTCGCGTCGACCGATGCCGTCCAAGTGGCGCGGACCGGCCGGTCGGTCCGACTTGGCCTGACTACGAGCCACTGACCGTGATGGTGCCGACCATCCCGGGGGCCTCGTGACCGGGCAGGTGACAGATGAAGCGGTAGTCGCCGGGCGCCTCGAAGGTGACGGTCGTCCGCTTGAAGCCGAGCGCCGGAAGCGTCTGCTCTGTGGGCCGGTCCTGATGAGCGGGCTCGGTCCCCGTGCGATGCCGCTCATGGACCGCTTCATCGCCGACGATCCATTCGTGATCGATCGGATCCTCATTGATCAACGTCAAGGCGATCGGCACGCCCCGCGGGACAGTCAGCAGCGCGGGCAGGAATCGGGAGTGGTCGACCGTGATCCGGGCGATGACCGGGCTGGCCGCATCGGTGCAGCCGACGACGGCTAGGCAGCCGACGACGGCGACGATGCAAGCGACGACCAGCCCGACCCTCGTCTGCTCACGCACATCGAGCCCGGGTCAGCACCTCAGGCGCCCGGAAGCCGGCCACCGGGCAGCGGCAGAAGGACGAATCCGGCACCGGCCATGAGCAGCAGCACGGCCAGGCCGAGCAGGGCCGGCAGGCTGCGGTCATCGCTCGCCACCGAAGGGGCCCCCACGTCCAGGCCAGCCGCCAGCCGCGATGGGCTGCCCTGTCCGCTGGCGTCGACAGCCAGGTCGTAGCGCAGGCTGCTGGCATCGGCGTCGATGCCGATCTTGGTCAGCCAACCCGACTGGGGTACCCACTCCATCCCGGCGTCCGACCGGAGATCATCGAGCAGCGACTCGGTGGCAGCCGCACTGTGATCCAGGGATAGGCCGGCGCCGACCGGTCGTGGCAACAGGGCGGGCATCCGATCGGTCAGCAGATAGACGTCGGCCGTCACCCGTTCGCCGCTGGCTTTGCCCAGGCCCAGGATGCGCAAGGGCACCCATGGGTCGGTGGTCGGGATGGTCACATGGACCGGCGTGCCGTCGCCGACAGCCTGGCCGCGCTCGGCCGCCGCGTCAGCGTCGAAGCTGGCGGCCAGGAAGACCGGACTTCGCGAAGCGTAGAAGTCGAGCACCTCGGGGGCATCCGGTGGCAACCGGAACCCCTGCTCGCGGGCCCAGGCGCCGACCGCGTCGCCGCCGCCGGACAGGACCGTGATGTCGAGCGCGTCGATGCGCGTCTCCAGGATGATGTCGACACCATCCTCAGCCGTTGGCGCGGCTGCCACATCGACGCCGGTGCGTCCGATCGGCTCGGTCTCACGGATGAGCCGCTGGAGCGTCCAGTCGCCGCCACGCTCGACGTTGCTGGGGATGCCCGGCAGCGGTGTGATCGAGCCGAATGCGCCGCCACCGCCGGCGAACTCGAAAGAGGTCACGTAGTGCTCGATGCCGGCGTGGTAACCGGCGAAGGTCGTGGTGCGCAGCAGGTTCACGGCCCCGTTCGGTCCGATCAAGCCGCCACATGCAAGCGTCGGCGCGGCGGCCAGCAGCAGGACGGTCAGGGATGCCGCGATGGCGGCGGTCAGGCGTCGCATGGTCAGTAGCTCCATGGCGTGCGGCCCACGCCGGGCCGGGATCGGCCCTCAGACGCCCGGGCGCTGTCGCGGTTCCCCTGGGCGTCGGAAGAGGGTGGCCGGCATCGTAAAGTCAACGAATGGTTGACACAGCCCGGATGGTCGATGAGTCTGTGCCAAGCACCAGAGTCCGAAGGTGCCCACCTGGGAGGGATCGCCGTGCCCCCAGGGCACCGGCTCCACTTCCACCGAGGATGTCTCGTATAGCGGGACCGCTGGTTACTACGTCTGGCGCGTCGAGTCGTACAGCGGCTCCGGCACGTTCAGCCTCCGCATCCAGCGA
>JACCYW010000008.1 GCA_013696275.1 Chloroflexota bacterium
GCGATCTCCTCTGGCGTCGCGAATCGGCCAAGTGGTGTGCGGTCGGCGATCTGGCTCTTGAGCTCCTCGGGCAGGTCCTGGGTCAACTCGGTGAGCACGAAACCAGGTGCCAGAGCGTTGACCGTGATGCCGCGGGAGCCGAGCTCCCGGGCGGTCGCCTTGGTCAGGCCGATCAGACCGGCCTTGGCCGACGAATAGTTGGCCTGGCCGATCTGGCCCGCCTGGCCGGAGACGCTGGTGATGTTGATGATGCGCCCCGAGCGTGCCTTGAGCATCGGCCGGGTGACCGCCTTGATGGTGTAGAAGGCGCTGAAGAGGTTCGTCTCCAGCACCTCGCGCCAGGCATCGACGCCCATCCGCATGATCAGATCATCGCGCGTGATACCGGCGTTGTTGACAAGGATGTCGACCTTGCCGAAGGCTTCCATGGCCGCCTTGATGAGGGCTTCGGCGGCCGCCGGATCGCGCGCGTCGCCCTGCACAGGGAGTGCCCGCCGGCCGCACGCTTCGACCCCCTGCCGCGCCTCTTCGGCAGCCGCCGTGTTGTCCCGGTAGGAGAAGCACACATCGGCACCGCGCTCGGCCAGGCGGACCGAGATGGCCCTGCCGATGCCACGCGACCCGCCGGTCACGACCGCACTCTTGCCGGTCAGGTCGATCACAGCCGCATCACCTCGAAGCCGGCCGCCGCGAAGTCATCATCGAAGGTCAGCACCTGGCTGACCTTGCTCGTACGCATGAAGGCGAAGCTTGTGGCATCCACGAAGCTGTACTCGCGCTCATCCCGGCGGCGCAGCCAGCGCAGCGCCAGATCCTCCGATCCGGGCGTCACGTAGGACACAGAAGCGCGTCGCGAGTCATGCAGGGCATCGAGCAGAGAGACCGCTGGCCGGTGGCCATAACGTCGCCTGATGAACGTCCACGCCTCCCCGCGCACGTGGTTGGTGGTCACGAGTCGGTCGTTACCGTGACGGCCTAGCAACTCTCGCGCCTCCGCGTGATGTCCATCCCGGGTCGCCATGAGGGCGACCCAGAAGGACGTGTCCACGAAGATCAAGCGTCCGGCCGCTGCCCATAGAGCACGTCGTCGATGCTCGACGAGTCGTTCCGGTCACCCTCCACCGACCCGACCAGCTGCCACAGCGGATCATCAGTGATGGGCGGTACCGGCGTGATGCGCTCGCCCACGAAACGCCTGATGAGAGCGGCCTTGGACGTTCCCTCGCGAGCTGCCTGGATCTCCAGTGCGGCGTCCATCTCTTCTTCCAGCATCATCTGGAATCTTCTCATCGATGGAGGATACACCAACGCACTGATGGAGGTGTAACCACCCCGCTACGCCGGTACCTTGCGCTTGGCATGATCCGGCTCGCCGGGGACCACATCGTCCAACGGCACCTGGGGACCGTCCCGCGCCTCCAGCACCGCCATCAGCCGGGCCGGCATGGGGTCGACCGAATCCCAGTCGAGCGGAGCCCTGACCGACGCGACCGGCACCACGTCCAGCGCGCGCCGGCCATGAGCCGGATCGGCCGTCCACTCGACGGCCGCGGCGCCACTGGTGAAGCCAGCCCCGAAGGCGACCATGACGATCTTGTCGCCGATCTGGACGCGACCCGAATCGACCGCCTCGGCCAACGCGATGCCGACCGAAGCAGCCGACGTATTCCCGTATCGCTCGACGTTCACGAACATCTTGTCCATCGACAGCCCGAGACCCTTGGCCACCGACTCGATGAACCGGACGTTCGCCTGGTGGGGGATGAAGAGGGCCACCTCGTCGGGTTCCCAGCCGGCTCGCTCGATGGCCTTGAGGGCCGAGGTCGCCAGCGTCTTGGTGGCGTAGCGGTAGGTCTCCTTGCCTTCCATGCGCACGTAGTGCTCGCCGCGCTGGATCGTCTCCGCCGAGGACGGGCTCTTGGAGCCGCCGGAGGGCAGCCAGATCATATAGGCACCATCGGGGTCGGTGGTCAGCTCCATCCCGGCCATGCCGCCACCCTCCTCATCCGAGGCGGACACGACCACCGCGCCGGCTCCGTCGCCGAACAGGATCGACGTGTTGCGGTCGGTGAAATCCAGGAAGCGGGTGAGTAGCTCGGCGCCGATGACGAGCACGTGGCGATAAGCGCCGCTGCGGATATACGCATCGGCCGTGGCATAGGCGAACACGAAGCCTGAGCAGGCAGCCATGACATCGAAGGCGGCCGCGCGCGAGTTGCCGATGGCTTCCTTGACCAGCGCCGCCGTCGACGGCATCCAGTAGTCGGGCGTGAGCGTTCCCACCAGGATGAGGTCGATGTCGTCAGCCGCCAGGCCAGCCACCGCGATGGCTCGCTTGCCGGCCACCGCGGCGAGCGTCGCGGTCGTCTCGTGCGGCGCGGCCATGCGCCGTTCGCGGATGCCTGTCCGCGTCCGGATCCACTCGTCCGATGTGTCGACCAGCTTCTCCAGGTCACGGTTGCTGAGCACGCGTTCTGGGGCATAGTGGCCCCAGCCCGTGATACGCACGCTGCGCGGCAGCGTGCCGGCAGCGGGTCTGCTCATGACGGCTGAAGCTCGATCATGACGGCTCGACCTCGATGAGTGGCTGCCTCTGCTTGACCAGCGCCCCGCTTTCCGCGGCGATCCGGCGCACCGTGCCGGTCGTGTCGCTCTTGATCTCGTTGAACAGCTTCATCGCTTCTATGAGCCCGATGACCTGGCCAATGCTGACCTGGCCGCCTTCGCGCACGTATGGCGCTGCATCCGGCGAGGGTGACAGGTAGAAGATGCCGGTGAGCGGTGCCAGTACGGCATGCAGTCGCTCATCGGCCAGCTGCTCATCGGTCGGCTGCCCATCGGCTGCTCGGGGTGGCGTAGCCGCGGCTGGCGCCAGTGGCGTCAGTGCGGATGGTCGCGCTAGCCGCAGCATCGTGCCGCCGGCCGCCACTTCCAGCTCGGCCAGATCCGACCCGACGAGCAGAGCCTCGAAGCGATCGATGAGCATCAGCAGGTCGCCCGCTTCGTCCGGTGCCACCGGTCAGCCTTCCCATCGACGCAGGAGCAGGCAACTGTTCTGGCCACCGAAGCCGAAGGCGTCGACGAGGGCCACCCGCGCATCGCGCACCCGAGCCTTCAGCGGCGTCAGATCCAGGTCGCCCACGCCCGGGTCCGGGTCGGTCAGGTTGAGCGTCGGCGGGACGCATCCCTCGATGAGCGTCATGACCGCGGCTACGGTGGCGATGGCACCGGCCGCGCCGAGCGTGTGACCGATGGCACCCTTGGTGGCGGTGATGCTCACCTGGCTGGCGTGATCGCCCAGCAGCGAGCGGATGGCGGCCAGCTCGGCCATGTCGCCCTCCGGCGTGCTGGTGGCGTGAGCGCTGATGACATCGACTTCCGATGGATCGACACCCGCCTTGGTCAGCGCCCGTCGGCTGGCCCGCAGGGCTCCCGAACCGCCGGCCGCCGGCAGTGTGATGTGGCTCGCATCAGCGGTCGCACCGTAGCCCGCCAACTCGGCCAGGATGCGTGCTCCGCGCCGGTCTGCATGAGCCCGTTCCTCCAGGATCACCACGGCCGCGCCCTCTGCGCAGACGAACCCGTCGCGACCGGAGTCGAAGGGCCTGCTCGCCCCCGCCGGGTCGTCGTTGCGAGTCGACAGGGCACGCATCGCCCCGAACCCGCCGATGGTCACCTCGTGCACAGCCGTCTCTGTCCCGCCCGCGAACATGACCTCCGCGTCGCCGCGCCGGATGGTCTCGAATGCTTCGCCGATGGCGTGACCGGCGGATGCGCAGGCACTGACGGCAGCGTAGTTGGGGCCCTGGGCACCCGTGCTGATGGAGACCTGGCCGGACGCCATATTGCCGATGACCATGGGGATGAAGAAGGGGGACAGCCGCTGTGGGCCTCGGGTCGCCCAGATGTGGACCTGCTCCATGAACGTAGCCGTGCCGCCCAGACCGGTCCCGATGATGACGCCGGTAGCCTCCGCCAGCTCCCCCTCCAGACGCTCGGGCAGACCCGCCTGCAGCATGGCCTCTCGTGTCGCGACCACCGCGAACTGCGTGTAGCGGTCGTTGCGGCGCAGTTCCTTGCGATCGAAGACGTGACCAGCATCGAAGTCGGGCACCTCGCCGGCCATCTTGCTATCGACCCGGGCCGGGTCGAAGAGGGTCGTCGACCGGACGCCCGACTCACCCGCCACCAGATTGCGCCAGTAGGTCTCCACGCCGGAACCCAGCGGGGTCACCGCACCCATGCCGGTGATGACGACCTGGCGGACCGGCCTGCCGTCCTGTGACGGCCCCTGGTTCATCTGATGAAGCGCCCCGTTCGGACGGTGGCGGCGCGATATACATCGCCAGGCAGGCCGCGCTCGGATAGCTCGTCCGCCACCGACTGGGCGTCGTAGGAGGTGCGAAAGAGTTCCGCCCGCGGTTCGCTGCCATCGACCGTCAGAAGCGCCCAGGCAGCCCCTGGGTCGCCGTCGAAGGCGTAGCCACAGGAGCCCGGATTACAGATCAGCTTGCGGCCCAGCTCGCGCACATCGGCCACGTGGGTGTGGCCGCAGCAGATGACGCGGGCATCCGTCCGCGTCACCCGTTCCACCGTCAGCGACGGGTCGAGGTCGACCGCCAGCCCGCTCGTCTGCGAGCCAGGCGAGGCATGACAGACCAGGACCATATGATCGCCCAACTCGAGGCGCCGTTCAGCCGGCAGGCGGCGCAGCCATTCGAGTTCATCGGCGGCCAGCGAATCGTGGGCCCACTCGGCCGCCGCACGGTGCGCCGCGGGCACCTCTTCCATCCACGGGAACGCGGCCGAGTAGTCATGATCGGCGACCGCGATGTCGGTGTTGCCCTGGATGACCAGGGCGCCGGCCGTCGACTCCAGATCGCGCAGCCGGCCGATGACGGCACTCGGGCGAGGCCCGTTCAGGACCAGGTCGCCGGTGATGGCGATGACATCGGGCCGCTGGCGCACGACGTCGTTGAGTGCCGCCTCGAGGGCCAGGTCATTGCCATGGATGTCGCCCAGCAGGGCTACACGGGTGACCATCAGCGGAGGGCTCCGGGAGGCGGGATGACGAAGGACAGGATGGCCTCACAGGCCGCTTCGCCATCGACCGACGCCAAGCCACGTCCCCGTCCGAAGCGTCGCCCGAGCTTGTCCATGGTGACCTCCAGGGTGAGCCGATCGCCCGGCTGGACGATGCGCTTGAAGCGGCAGGCGTCGATGCCGGCGAACAGGCCGAGGCGTTCAGCCATGCCGGGTTGCCGGGCGACATACACGGCCATGGTCTGAGCCAATGCCTCCACCTGCAGCACGCCCGGCATCACCGGCAGTTGCGGGAAATGGCCCTGGAAGAACCATTCCGTGGCCGTGACTCCCTTCTCGCCGCGGATGTAGCCGCGCCCGGGATCGTACTCGACGATCCGGTCGACCAACAGGAATGGCCAGCGGTGCGGGATGAGCGCGGCTATCTCGCTGGTCGTGAGAAGCGGACCCAAGGGCGGCGCGGCCGCCAGCTCTGCCGCGAGGTCGGCCGCGGGCACGGCGCGCGTCATGCGTCAGCCCCCACGCCTGCACCGACGACGGGCAGCGGCGAGACCTCGGCTGCCGGGACGGCCGGCGGTGCGGCTGCGGGGCTGCCCGATCCGGCCAGGAAAGCGGCGCTGCCGATGCGATCGAGCATGTTCGTGGTGAACCGCCCGCCCAGGAACGACTCATCGCGCAGGAGTGCCTGATGGAAGGACACGTTGGTGCGTATCCCTTCCACCGTGAGCTCGTCGAGTGCCACGCGCGCACGCTCTACGGCGGCTGTCCGATCGGGCCCCCAGACGATGAGCTTGCCCAGCAGGGAATCGTAGTAGGGCGGGACTTCGTAGCCGGCGAAGAGATGCGAGTCGAAGCGGACGCCCGGTCCGCCGGGGGCCAGGAAGCCTGAGACGTGGCCCGACTGGGGCCGAAAATCGTGCTCCAGGTCCTCGGCGTTGATGCGGAACTCGATGGCGTGCCCGCGCAACTGGATGTCCGCCTGGCTGTATCCCAGCGGCTCGCCAGCGGCGATGCGTATCTGCTCCGCGACGAGGTCGATGCCGGACAGCATCTCCGTCACCGGATGCTCGACCTGGATGCGGCAATTGATCTCGATGAAGAAGAAGTCGCCGTTGTGGTCGACCAGGAACTCCAGGGTACCCACGTTCTCATAGCCCGCCGCGACCGCAGCGCGGATCGCCTTCTCCGCCAGCTCGAGGCGGCGTGCCTCGGACAGCGCTGGTGTCGGGGCCTCCTCCACCATCTTCTGATGTCGACGCTGGACCGAGCAGTCGCGCTCACCCACATGGACACCATTGCCATACCGGTCGACGACGACCTGGACCTCCACATGGCGGCTGGCTTCCAGCCAGCGCTCCAGGTACAGCGAGTCGTCGCCGAAGGCAGCGCGCGCCTCCGAGCGGCACATCGTCAGCGCTTGCTCCAGCTCCCTCGGCGAGCGCACCAGACGCATGCCCCGTCCACCGCCGCCGGCCGAAGGTTTGATGAGCAAGGGATAGCCCACCCGCTCGGCTTCAGCCAAGGCGTGCCGGTCATCGCCAAGCATGCCGGCCGAGCCAGGGATGGTGGGCAGCCCGTGGCCGCCGAGCAATCGTCGGGTGCCGGCCTTGGAGGCGAACCTTTCGAGCACACCGGCCGGTGGCCCGATGAAGGTGATGCCGTGGGCGCGCGTCATCTCGGCGAAAGCATCGTCCTCCGAGAGG
>JACCYW010000033.1 GCA_013696275.1 Chloroflexota bacterium
AGCCGGTCGAGGGTCATGAAGACCAGCAGGGAGAGCCTCGTGGACCGGCCGCCGAGGTCTCCGCCGAGGCACCTGACGCCACACCCGTCGCCGGTCGCGGTGAACCTGATGTGGCCCAAGCGCAGACAGAGGACAGGGCTAAGCCGACCAAGCCGGAGGAACACTCGTGAGCGCCGCCGGCGGCGTCATCGTCCCGCAGCGCGAAGAGCAAGCCCACGGACCGATCGGCCACGGAGGCGGCGTCGATACCGCCTTCCTGGGCATGTTGTTGTTCATCGGCAGCGAGCTAATGTTCTTCGCCGGGCTCTTCGCGGCCTACTTCAATACCCGAGCGGCAGCTCCCGTCTGGCCGCCGGCCAACATCGACTACATCGAGCCATTCCCATTGGCCACACCGGCGACCATCATCCTGGTGCTCAGCTCGGTGACGATGCAGTGGGCGGTCTGGCGCATCCGGGCGGGCGACCGAACAGGGCTGAAGCGCGGCCTGGCCGTGACACTGCTGTTGGGGGCGGTCTTCCTGGGCATCCAGTTGTACGACTACTACGAACTGGTGACGGTCGAGCGATTCGGTATCGATAGCGGCGTTTACGGCACCCTCTTCTACACCCTTACCGGCTTCCACGGCGCGCACGTCTTTGGTGGCTTGGTCGGTATCAGCGTCATCCTGCTGCGGGCCAGCCAGGGTCAGTTCTCGGGCCGGCACCACATCGCGGTGGAAGCCGTGAGTGCCTACTGGCACTTCGTGGACGTGGTGTGGATCGCCCTCTTCGTGACCATCTACCTGCTGAAGTAGGGAGCGGGCAGCAGATGTTCACCTGGCGGGGAGCCATCATCATCGGCCTGGCCTTCGTGGTCGTGGGCGTCGTGTACCTGCTGGTCCAGGGCAGCGGCGAGTTCATGGACCGGGCCGGCGCGACGATGCTCATCGTCCTTGGGGCGGCCATGGCGTTCACCTTCGCCATCATCCTGCGCGGCTCGCGCGAGCTCTAGCTCCGACCATGGAAGAGGGCTCCACCGACCTCTGGACGCAGTTCCTGGAGCTGGTCCTCAAGGTCATCGCGCCGGTCTGGAATGATCTCATCCCGCTGCTGCCCTTTGCCATGCTCGGGCTGTTCCTGCTCGTGCTCGGCCTCATCGCCAGATCATGGATGCGGGCCGGTCGAAAGAACCGCAGTCGCATCCCACCACGCCTGACACCTCTGCCGCCGGAGGGGGTCCACCTTCCGGGGCCATCCCCGTGGCCGTTCATAGCACCCATCGGCGTCGCGCTGATCCTCGTGTCGCTCGTCTTCGGCGATGGTGGCGTGCCGGTCAGCCTGCCGCTCTTCGGCGCAGGTATGGCCTTCATCGTGGCCGGCCTGGCAGGCTGGTACCTGGATGCTGGACGAGAGTGGCGCCGGGCGGAGTCACCTGCTGGCCATGGCGGCGACGGCACACTCGCCCTCGAGCGTGGCGCGACGATGCCGGCCCTGACGGCTGGTGCCATCACCAGGGAGCCGCCCCCCGGCGTTCACCTGCCGGGTCCCAGCCCGTGGCCGTTCTTCGGACCCATCGGCCTCTTCTTCGTGTTCATGGGCCTCATCTTCGGACCGGCCCTCATCATCGGCGGCATCCTCATGGCCATCATCGCCGTCATCGGCTGGCTGCGCGATGCTGGTTCGGAATATCGACAGGTGGAGGCGGGCCATCTGCCGGAACCCAGGAGCCGTGACGCGGAGGAAGCGTTCCCCAAGCGGCTGGTGCCTGTCTACGGTGCCATCGCCTTCCTGGCCATCGCGGTCACCCTCCTGCCAGTGCTCTTCGCGGCGCTGCCAAGCAACGCTGGCGGGGCCGGCGGCAGTGGCGGCAGTGGCGGACCACCGCCGGAGTCGCCCGACCCCGCGCCCATGATCGCCGCGGAGAGCGTCACCTCGTTCACCGTCAGCCGGCTGGTGGTGCCGGCCGACTCGCCCATCCAGCTCAGCTTTGACAACCGCCAGTCGGGTGTCCCGCACAACGTGTCCATCCTGCAAGGTTCCACCGCAGCCTTCACCGGCGACGTCTTCCCGGGCCCCGAGATGCGCATCTACGAGGTCCCGCCTCTGGCGGCCGGGGAGTACACATTCGTATGTTCGGTCCACCCCCCGATGACGGGCACCCTGGTCGCCAGGTAGGGCCGACACGCCGCGCAACCTGAGTCCGGCTTCTGGCCGGCTCGTGGTCATCGCCCTGGCTATCGCGCTGCTTATCGGTGGCGGCGCCTACATCGTGCTGGGAGTCGACCTGGGAGGTCCTCCGGCTGGTGGGCCGTCTGCCTCGGTCATCGTGGTGGGCGGCTCTCCCCTGCTCGACGAGCCAGCCCCTGAGTTCACGCTGACCACGCTGCAGGGGTCGCAGATCAGCCTTGCCGACTACCGCGGCCGACCGGTCATCATCAATTTTTGGGCCACCTGGTGCGGCCCGTGCAAGCAGGAGTTCCCCATCCTCCGCGCTGCCCGGGAACGTCACTCCGCCGCCGGCCTGGAGGTCCTGGGCATCGTCCACGACGACTCAGCAGAGGCCGCCTCCGCCTTCGTCACCGCGGAGGAGGCCGCCTGGCCGATGCTGGTCGATCCCGACGATGTCGCCTGGCGTGCCTACCTGGGGGTGGCGGTGCCCATCACCTACTACATCGACCGGGCTGGCATCATCCGCGCCGTAGCGTTCGGCCCGCCGCCCTCAGGCTCGCTCGAGGACCAGATCGCCAAGATCCTCTGAGGGCGGTAGGCCGGTGGCAAACGGTCTTCCTTGAACGATGTGGCGCCGGGGCCTGGGCGCGGCCTGCGACGCTCGTACAGGACCACGGCACGAGCGGCCCTGCGACGCTCGTACAGGCCCACGGCACCACTCGTGTCCTGAGGATGGACGACCAACTCGGTTCTCTCGAAGCCCCCCTTCGGTGGCATCCCATTGTCCGCGTCATCTCCGTGGAGCCCTCCTTATCCCCGCTCCCCGATCGTCCGCCCGGCGAGCAGCCCGACCGGCGAGGGGCACCCGGCTGCGCTGGGTGGCACGCCGCCGGCTCCCCGCCGGCTCCCCAGCGGCCGGATCGTCCGCCCAGCGAGCAGCCCGAGACAAGTGTGAGCAAAAACAGAACCCCGGGGGGCGGGCCCCGGGGTTCCGAGAGGTGTGCTTGGTTGCGGGGGACGGATTCGAACCGCCGACCTTCGGGTTATGAGCCCGACGAGCTGCCGCTGCTCCACCCCGCCTGCGAATGCTACCCGATGTCATTGCCGGGCGCAATCGGCGCCGGCGCCATCGGCGTCCCAGGGGCGTGATCGACCGATGGGCTTGATCGACGTGGGGCACCCGCCCCGGCCCCCTCACGCACAGCCAGCGCCTCGCGCCACAGTTCGACCGCCACCGGCCACCAGCGGTCGACGACTTCATCGTCTCCGTACCAGGGACTCCCGAAGTGGCCATGCCTGACATCGTGGAAGGAGAGCTGCCGGGCGCCCGAAAGATGGACCGCTGACAGTTGCACTATGCCGTCCCCGCCAGCGTCAGTGGTCGGCCCCACTGCGAAGCGGAAGAGTGCGCCGAGCAGGCGATCCCATAGGTGCCGTGCTGGCGCGACGGTCGGCCTCACCAGGTCGGAACCGACGGTGACGTAGGCGGTGCGGGGCGCGAATCGAGCTCCGGGCGCGTGCCTCGACAGGAAAGCGGCAGCCTCGATGCCGGCGTGAGCGAAGCTGAACGGCTGTTGCGCGAGTTCGTGCGGAGTACCTAGCGTGACCAGCGCGCCGACTCGGTCGGAGACGGCCATCCGCCGGCCGCGGAACGGGATGTCCGACATCGCCAAACGGCTCAGGAGACCGCCGGCTGAATGGCCGACCACGATGATGGGCGTGTCACCGGCGGCCCGATGGACACGCCTGACGGCCAGTCCAGTGCGCAGCAGAAGTGGCCCGAACCCGACCATCCCGGCGGCGAGCCAGTCGGGTATGTGCACCGGCGCTATGGTCACACTGGCCGCGCCGCGCGCCAGCAACCGGCGGCGCAGGGGCCCATAGCTCAGCGGTTCTGTCAGATAGCCGCCGACGATCAATACGTGGGGGTGTCTGTCGCCCTTGTCACCCTGCGCCCCTGCTTCGACCTGGGGGCGCCCCTCGGTCGACCCGGGCCCCTGGGTCGACCCGGGCCCGTTGGTCAGCTTGTCCGGCCGCGCGCCGAGCCGACCGATGGGAGACCATTCCAGCGCGCGCCGGACCGCTCGCCTTGCGCTCGCGGACGTGTCCAACCCTCATCGAGGTCGGCCACGATCTCACCGCCCGCCTGTCGGATGATCTCGCGGACCTCGCTCACTCGAGGGTCCACGAAACGGCCTGCCAGCAGGGAGGCCGGACCTGGTGGCTGGTCGACACCGCCCAGCGGCGCGACGCTCAGGTCCGTGGCTCCCAGATCGAGCCGGCGGCGAAGCAGGGCGACGACTTTCTGAGCGGCTGTCTCGTCCCCGAACCTCGCTGCCAAGATACGCACGATCATCCCCGATAAGTGCCCCTGGTCCACAGGTATGGCAGGGTCGGTGAAGTCTGGGCCGAATAGGCTTGCGCGAGGATCCATCCCCGGACCGGCTACGTTGCAAGGGCATCTGATCCGGCCTCTTCAGCGAGGGAGCGCCATCATCCGGTCTGAGCTGATCTGGCCCGCCACTCGTCGAGATGGACGATCGTGACCGGCTCAGGGTCATCCGCCCGATGGAGCTGGAAGAGCTGCCCGTAGAAGGAGAGCTCCGCCGCCAGTGCCCGTCGGATGTTCTCGGCGCGACGAAAGCCATGACCCTCGCCTTCGAACAGGACGTACGCGTGGGGGATCCCCTTCCTGTCCAGCGCTGATACCAACTCCTCTGCCTGGGCCGGTGGGACGACCTTGTCATCAAGTCCTTGAAGGACGATGAGCGGACAGGACAAGCGCTCGGTGGCATGGATGGGCGAGCGCTCCCGATAGAGGTCCGTCCGCGCCGGGTATGGCCCCACGAGCCGATCGAGGTAGCGCGACTCGAATTTATGGGTATCCTGGGCGAGCGCCTCGAGATCGGCCACGCCGTAGTGACTCGCTCCCGCTGCGAATGCGTCCGTCTCGGTCAGGGCACGGAGGGTCGTATAGCCGCCGGCACTGCCACCGCGGATGACCAGTCGGGAACGATCCGCTTGCCCTTGATCGGCGAGGTAGAGAGCCGCCGCCGTGCAGTCCTCCACATCCACGATGCCCCACTGACCGTCGAGTGACCGGCGGTACGCTCGCCCGTAGCCGGTGCTGCCGCCGTAGTCCACATCGACCACCGCGAAACCACGGCTGGTGAAGAACTGCCTCTCCAGGTCGAGCGTCGCCGTGGCATTCGATGTCGGACCGCCATGCGACATCACCACCAGCGGAGGCGCTTCACCTTCCGGAGCTCGGACCTGTGGGTTGACCGGCGGATAGAACAGTGCATGCGCCTTGCGCCCATCGCTGGAGGGGTACGTGATCGCCCTGGGAGTCGAGATGATGGCCGGGTCAAGCTTCTCGCTGTCGGGCCGGTAGACCAGCTGGGTCGAGCCGGTCGCCAGGTCCAGGACGACGACGCCAGGCGCGTCGGTCGGACCGCTCCCGATGAATGCGACGCCGGCGCCGAACACTCGGAGCGAGCCGATCTCATGGAACGGCACTTCGAGCTCGACGGGCGGCGCTGCCTCTGCTATCCGGTACAAGCGGTCGCGGCCGCCCGACCGCGCAGCCGCCACGATCGTGCCGTTCGTGTCGATGCCGTAGCAGGACTGTCCCAATACCCATTGGGGATCCAGGTACTCCGCCTCCATCGGGCACAGCGCCACGATGTCTCCCGAGTCGGCGATGCCCGCGCCATCGGCCGCCTCACGCCAGCGGTACAGGTTCCACCAGCCGGTCCGATCCGATACGAAGACCAGCGAGCCGTCAGGCGCCCACTCAGGCTGGCCGATCGACTCCTCCTGGCCACCGGCGATGAGCCGGGCATCGACCACGGCCCCGACCTCATCGAATCGACCGACCCACAGCTCCGATGAATCCCAGGGCATATCCGGGTGCGACCAGCTGATCCAGGCGACGCGCTGGCCGCCAGGATCGGGACGGGGATGGCTGTAGAAGTCGGCTCCGTGGATCAGGACGGTGGTCGTACCGTCGCTGACATCGACGGCGCAGATCGAGCTCATCGCTTCCGTCTCAGCGTCCGTGTGGTCCTCGCGCACACAGAGCAGCCGGCCGCGAGCCTGGTCTGGCCTGATGTCCGCGTACCGGAAGGCTCCGGCGGGCGTCAGCGGCTCGGGCGGGCCGTTGCGGGGCTGATCGTTCAAGCGACCATCAGCCAGTTCTGAGAAGAAGACCCTGCCGTCGTCTACGACGAACGCGCCACCGCCGTACTCGTGGACCATCGTACGGACGTTCCGACGGGCCGGTGTGACGTCGGTGATGTGCCCGCCCGCATCGCGGCGCATGATGACTTGCCTACCTGCCTCCTGCGGCCGACCCTCCAGCCAGTACAGGTCGTCGCCGTCCGCCCACACAGTGCCCACCGAGCGTGCGCCCGCGACCACCATGTCGAGGGTGATGGATGACGGCCACGCACCGAATGGGACTGCCGGCCGCTCATCGGTCATGGCCGTAGCTTAAGGGGGTCATCGACGCGGGAGGGCGCCGCGGCCGCGGTCTGGATCATCCGGTGTTCCGACTAGCGGAGCAACGAGCGCTGGGCGCCCAGGGCTGATCGGAGCACGCTCCGCCGCTGATCGGACCACTTGGTGTTCCAGAGTCTGAGCCTTGTCGGCGTATCCTCCGGGACCCATGTCACTCGACGGATCGCCGCCTCGCCGCACCGGAGTGGTCGCCGGGGGCGCTCGCCGGCATCGACCCGGTCATGGCCATGACCCCGGGTTCGGCTGGGTCATGGTCATCGGCGCACTGCTGGTCAGTGCGGTCGTGCTTGGCTGGATGCTGGGCTTCGGCCGCGCGACCGGCGTAGCCGTCACCTCGAGCCCCACTCGCGATGCCCCGGCGGCGGTGGCCACCAGCGATGCGACCGAAGCGATGAGCACGTCACCGTCCGACCCGATGTCGACGCCGAGCGAGGCTCCGACGCCGAGCCGGACGCCGGCCATCACGTCCACGCCAATGCCGCGCCCGACCATCAGGCCCACGCCGACGCCCTCACCTGACC
>JACCYW010000046.1 GCA_013696275.1 Chloroflexota bacterium
GTCGCCGAACCCGGCGTCCTCGAGCATCAGCAGGATCTCCTGCGCGAAATACAGGTTCTCGTGAAGCTGCCTCTCCTCCTCGGCCACCACGCGACCCGCGCGCCACAGGCGCAGCCGCATCTCCAAAGTCCGGCGCTGCAGTAGCGGATCGAAGTCGGAGGCCCGCACTGACAACTCGAGTTCGTCGCCGTCGGCCAGCTGTCGCCGGTTTCCATCAGGCCAACCGCGGGGATCGGCACCGCGGTGGGCGGGCAGCCAGCGAGCCCATTCGTTCGGATCTATCTCGCCGTAGGGCAGGTCGTAGCTGAAGACAAGCCCGCCGCCAGGTTCCAGCTGCTCGAAGATCCGGCGCAGGGCCTGGCGGTCCTGCTGCCGATACCCGCCGAGCCCGAACGAATCGCAGATATAGATGGTCCCATAACGCCTTTCGAGGTCGAGCTGGTGAAAGGTCTGTGGGTAGAGTCTGGGCTTCATCCCCTGGCGCGCTCCCAGCTCTGCTGCCTGGGCGAGCATGTCGCTTGATATGTCAACGCCGTCGACGTCCAGCCCGTCGGCCAACAGCGGCAGCATCAGCCGCCCAGCACCACAGCCCAGGTCCAGGGCGGGCTGGCCGAATCGCTCGATGGCAGCCCGGTAGTAGGCGAGCTCCTCTGGCTCTGCCGTATTGAACTCGGCCCACCAGCGGGCCATGAGCCCGTAGTGCCAGGTCTGTGGCTCGTCCATCGACGCCACAGTCTGCAGCACGCTGGGACTCCCTGGGCGGCCGTGGATGCCTGCCCACTGACGCACGATCGGTGCATCCTTCGGTGGCTTGAACCCGAGTCGAATCAAGGAGAAGCCATGGCCACTCGTGTGCAGGTCACGTTCGATGCTCACGACCCAGACCGGTTGTCCCGCTTCTGGGCCGAGGCACTCCACTACCGCATCCCCGACCCGCCAGCGCCGCATGCCACCTGGGAGGACTGGGCGAGAGCGGAGGGCATCCCGGAAGAGGACTGGAACGACGTCAGCGCCGCTGAGGACCCTGACGGGAGTGGACCGCGGCTCTACTTCCAGAAGGTTCCGGAGGGCAAGACCGCCAAGAACCGCATGCACCTGGACCTCAACGCGAGCCCGGGACCGGGCACTCCCTTCGATGAGAAGAAGCGCCTCGTGGACGCGGAGGTGGAGCGGCTCACGGCGCTCGGCGCGACCGATGAGCGCGGTGCCATAGAAGAACGCGGCTCCTATTGGGTGCGCATGAACGATCCGGAGGGCAACGAGTTCTGCGTCCAGTAGCCGCCGGGATGCGTCCAGTAGCCGCCGGGATGCGGCCCGTGGCTGCCGGGATGCGTCCAGTGCCGGCACGAGCTGCGTCGAGGGGCCGGCACTGATCGGAGTCGACCCGACCCCTGATCGGGCCGAACTGAGTGTCTTGGCCGGCTGTTCTCCGGAATGGCCGGACGCCGACCACGACACCGGGTGCTATCGGCACCAGCGACGGTCCGTTACGACGGTGGTTTCCGGTGCTATCGGAGATAGGGACGATATCGGGTCGAAGACGCCCAGCTCGCACCGGGTGGTGGGTCTTGACGTCGCTCATTTCGGAAAAGAGCCGGACATGCGGCCACCAGAAAGCGGCACGAAAGCCTTCGCCGACCGGATCAACCTCGCCCGTAGGAGCGATCGACCGCCGCGCGAGCGACCTTGACAGCGATGCTGCCGCCGGGGATGAGCAGCCCGGCAGTATCGGCGCCGATGTCGAAGAGCACGTCCTTGGAGACCATGCGGCGCAACTGCGGCACCAGCGCGGCGGCCTGGCGCGTCTGTCCGGTGATGCCGTCGAGCTCCACCACGCCACGCCTCTGACGCGGCTTCCATTCGAACTCGAAGGCCCACACCGGTCGGTAGTACAAGTCCGTGCGCTCGAGGGTGAGCGACTCCTCCGAGACAGTGTCGGCCTGGAGCGGCTTCATGACCTGGGAGAAGAGCTGCCGGATGACATAGGAGGCGCGGTGCTCGGGCGGGACGACGACGGTGTCGTCCGTACTGAGGGTCGAAAGGTCCTCCACTTCCGCGCTCGACCCCTGGATGGCCATCTGTGCGTCCGTTACCGGCAGGCCCGTCACCCCGTCAGCGAAGGACTCCCGGGCCGACTCCTCTCGACAGTGCTCGCGAACACGGATGCTGAAGGTCCGCGCGGCATTGACCGGCTGGGTCGAGCCTTCCAGCGTGACCTCCTGCACCTCGGGCGCGCTGACCGGCACCACATAGTCCCGCTCGCGCTCATAGGCATAACGGGCGCGGCACGCCACGTGCCAGAACGGCTCCAGTCGCCGCTGGAACTGGACCAGAGCGATGTCGTCCGCCTTCGGTCGTTGGAGAAGGGAGCCCAGCCCGCTGCCGAAAGCGGCCACGCGCCGATCCATGGCGCGCTGCTTGATCTCTTCCACACCAAAGCGCTCCTGCAGGGCGAACACTCGTTCCGGCGCCAGTTGGATCTCCATCTTCGCTACCTCTGAGCCGTGGGCTGAACAAGTCGATGCCGCGAGATCCCATCATCGGTCACCAAGCAAGCTTCGACCGACGCCCTGGAGCCCGGCGACACCGGCGACGCCTGCTACGACTTGTCGCGGACCCTCGATCTATCGCGCGTCGCCGAGCCGGTGGCGCATCCATACATTCGGCTCGGCGATGCGGCCCAGGTCATGCTCGACCGAGATGCTGACCGGGACGAGCGCGCCCTGGACCACGTACTCGCCGGATACGGGAAAGGTCAAGCCGGTCCATTCCTGCCACTCGGCGATAGTGCCCTGCACCACGTTCGACCCCTGGCAGATGCCCATGATCTGCCCGCCCAACCGGGCATGGACACGCATCCACGGATCGAACGGCATCCCGTCGGCGCGCGTCCAGCTCGCGTAACTCTCCATCGGCATGAGCGGATAGAGGTGCTTCTGGTTGGGGCGCACCGGCGCCACCAGGTCAGCCAGACCATGGCGCGCCCCAGCATCTCGCATGGCCTTGATGATGATGGTGGATAGACCCTGCCCTTGAGCTGACGGTAAGACGACGGCCTGGAGCGCGCACAGCGTGTTGGGTGCCAGCCCTTGCTCGAGTTGCTCGAACGCAAGCGGCAGTACTCCGTTGACGCCATCCGGCAGGTCAGCCGTCGCCCCTGACCAGGCGAACGGGATCGAGTTCGCATGGCCGACCACCCGGCCGCTATCCTGCTCCACCAGATAGATCTGGAAGCTCGGGAAACGCCTGGTCAGGCCGGACCAGAACCGGTTGCAGACCGCGTCCTCGTACATGAACTTGGGCCAGGCAGGTCCCACGACCTCATCCCACGACGAGCCTAGCTCTGGACGCTCCTTGTGGCTGAACGCCTGGTACGTCATCCACCCATCATGGCCCACTGACAACTCCAGCGGGACCTTGACCGCCGCTTGTAGAGTCGAACCGCATGGTGGGAGGGAGACAGCGATGATCGCCGCCCGGGAACGATCCGCTTGGCGCCTCTCCACGAGGACTTCGGTCAGTATCTT
>JACCYW010000048.1 GCA_013696275.1 Chloroflexota bacterium
CGTTCGATCTCCGTCAGGCGGTGGAAGAAGCGGCCGTCGAGAGCGTCAAGCGCTTGTCGCGTCCGCGTCGGCCTGCGGAGGTGGATGGTTTCGACTGGTTGGACGACGCGCGGGCCCAGCGACCGGAGTGGATAGCCTCGTTCCTGGAGATGAAGACCGTGTGGCATCCCATCGGCTTCTGACGGGCCCCGATCGGTACGGGTGGCGCGTCACCTTCCCGTCATCCAAGCTGGACATCCTCGGCCTGCCCCCCGCGCCGTGAGGGGACAGGACAACTAGGAGAAGCCGTGCCCCGCCGATCGTTCTTGGCTGTCTTTGCTTCGATCCTCGCGCTGGGCATGTTCACGCCCGGTCCGTCCCTGGCGGGCGACCAAGCGGGAGCTGTATTCACGATGTCGAATGGCGCAAGCCGCAACCGGGTCGTCGCCTGGTCGCGCGGCTCGGACGGCTCACTGACCGCTGCCGGCAAGGTCGATACCGGCGGTCGAGGGTCAGGAGGAGGCCTGAGCAATCAGGGAGCACTCTTCCTGACGCCGAATGGACGCTGGCTCTACGTGGTCAACCCGGGGTCAGATGACGTTTCGGTCTTCCGCGTGGATGGCACTTCGCTGGTGCTCACCGACAGGACGGCATCGCACGGTGACCGACCCATCAGCGTGACGGCAGACGGAGGTCTGGTCTATGTCTTGAATGCCGGCGGCAGCGGCGGCATCCGCAGCTTCCTACGTTCTCCCGGCGGTGAGCTCGACTTCATAAGCGGTTCTGGCCGGCCCTTGAGCGGTAGCTCGACGGATCCCGCCCAGGTCGGCTTCACGCCTGACGGCTCCAGGCTGGTGGTCACCGAGAAGGACAGCGACCGCATCGGGATCTATCCGGTCGGCGGCGATGGCAGGGCCGGCGCGCCGGCCTTCCGATCATCGGAGGGTGCCGAGCCGTTCGGGTTCGACTTCGCGCCCGACGGCACGCTGGTCACTTCTGAAGCTGGTAACCACGTGGAGGACGTCAGTTTCGCGTCCTCCTACCGCTTCGGGCCTGGTGGCGATCTCCAGACGGTGAGCGGCGCTGTCTCGACGACCGAGACAGCCGCCTGCTGGACGGTAGTCACGCCCGATGGCCGCTTCGCCTACGTCACGAACACGCCGGACGACTCCATCTCCGGGTTCGGCCTGGCCGATGACGGTGCTCTGACCATGCTTGATGCGAATGGCGTGACAGCGGCGACCGGGGCTGGATCCTTGCCGCTCGATCTGGACAGCTCGGCCGACAGCCGGTTCCTGTACGTGCTCATGGCCGGCACCGATGCCATCCGCGTCTACGAGATCGGCAGCGATGGCTCACTTGCCGCTCGACCTGGCGTCACAGGATTGCCCGGGGCGGCCAACGGTCTGGCGGCGCGCTAGACCGCGCCGCTGCGTCGACCGTCCATGGCCCGCCACGGGCATCGGGGATGGGGGGACGTGTCCGTTCTCGGTGCCGGTTCTGGTCCCGATGGGCACCCCAGAGCCACCCGCGGCCGCCAGGCCGCGCAGGTCGTGCCATCGGTGCACGTCGATGCGCGAGTGCCACGACCTGAGCCCTGCGGACGGCATCCACGGCGTGCTGATGCCCGTACGACACCAGCCGCGCCACCCGGGGCAGCGCTGGGAGGCGGTCGGCGGTGACTACTCCGACAGCGCGGCTGCCTGTACCAGGGTTGCCAGCCGCTCGGCACTCAGGGCGGATCGACCGGCCTCGTCGTGGCGGAAGAAGACGTAGGCATCAAGCCCGTCGCGCAGGAAGGGCGCCATCCGCTCGGCCCACGCGTCGAGATCGGCCTCGCGGTACGCCGTCCGCCGCAGGCGGATGTACAGGAATCGGCCGGTCACGCGAAGGTCGGGTGGGAACGGCTGGCCGTCCAGGTCGGTCGCGCAGAGTACCGCTCCGTGTTCTCGCAACAGCCCATGCACGGCATCGTCCTGCCATGAGGGATGCTTGAACTCGAGCGTCAGCGGCATCGGCTTCGGCCACACGTCGAGAACGCGACGCAGCGCATCGTCGTCTCGCGTCACCGGCCCAGGGACCCGGAAGAGGACGCTCCCCAGGTGGTCGCCGAACCAGCGATACGGAGCGGTGAGCCAGGGCACGGTCGTGGCGGGATCGGATCCAAGTGCGCGCAAGCTGCCGCCCTTCTGGGCCTTGACCGCGAACCGGAAGGTCGGCGGCGTAGCCGCTAGCCAAGCCTCCACGCGCTTCATCGCCGGGGTGCTGGTAGAAGGTGTTGTTCAGCTCGACGGCGCTGAGTCGAGCCGCGTATCCGGGCAGGAGGGCCGGTCCTTTGGTGCCCTCGGGATAGAAGGCCGGCGCCCAAGCAGGATATGAGAAGCCGC
>JACCYW010000053.1 GCA_013696275.1 Chloroflexota bacterium
CCGATCCGCCCGGTCCGGTCACGACGTTGACGACCCCGGGCGGGAAACCGGCCTCCAGCGCCAACTCGCCCAACCTGATGGCGGTCATCGGCGTATAAGAGGCAGGCTTGAGGATGCAGGTGTTACCGGTCGCGAGAGCCGGACCGAGCTTCCAACTGGCCATGTTCAGGGGGTAGTTCCAGGGCACGATGAGACCGACCACACCGATCGGCTCGCGCAGCGTGAAGTCGAGGCCGGGCCGGCTGACGGGGATCGTCTCGCCGAATGATTTGTTGGCTGCACCGGCGTAGTACTCGAGCACAAGACCGACTGCGAAGGCCTCATTGCGCGCGTTGGTGATGGGCTTGCCGACGTTGCGACTCTCGAGCTGCGCCAGATCCTCGACATCCCGCTTGACCAGGTCGGCGTACTTCTGGAGCGTGCGCCCGCGCTTGGAAGCCGCCCAGGTCGACCAGGCACCGTCGAAGGCCCTGTGAGCTGCCTTGACCGCACGGTCGATGTCGACCGGCCCACCGAGCGGCGCCCGCGCGATGACCTGGCTGGTAGCCGGATCCATGACCTCGAACGTCTGGCCGTCTGCCGCGTCCAGATGCTCGCCGCCGATGATCATCTGGAGATCCGTGACGGCCTGCGCTGGAGCGGCTTCTTCGACAGTCATGGCCCGATGATACGCGGCGTGCCAGCCCGACTCCTGACCGGCCAGCGGGCGTCTACCCACGCCGCCACGTGTCCTACCGGATCGCCCGACCAACGGACTCGTTGGTCGGCCAGCCCCAGCCACTCATCGACATGCCAGCAGATGAGCGGCGCGATGGCAGCGACATAGGCGAAGGTGGACCAGAAGCCGAAGAACAGCGTGACGAAGAAGAGGGCGCAGCCCCACAGCATCATCGAGCGGGCCGACCGCACGACCAGCCAGCTGCCTGCGGCCAGCATGATGCCGACCACATAGCGGCCGCGCTCGAACAGCTCGCGCGCCCCAGGCCCATCGAGACTGAGGGCATAGAGCAGCGAGTAGTAGGGCACCCGGTGGGCAAGGTCGGAGAGTTGGAAGCTGGTCAGCACAGAGCGCGGTCCCCATATCAGCACGGCCGGTCCCCAAGTGGCCAGCGTGCCGAGCGTGAACCCGGCCAGCGGTCCAGCGATGCCGCCGAAGGCCAGCAGCGGAGGAAGCCAGGCCACGGCGTACGGCTTGAAGGCTGCCGCCAGCGCGATCATCGACCCACCGGCCGTGGGCGAGCGGGCGGCGACCAGCAGGGCGACCAGCAGGAACGCTCCGGCGCTGGTGTCGTTCGAGCCATCGGCCGCGGTCAGGATGAATGCCGGCGCGGCCGCATAGATGGCCAGGCCCAGCGGCCGCCCGCGCAGCGCCAGCAGGGCCAGGATGACGCTCGACACGAGGAGTTCCAGGCGGGCCGGCTCGGTGATGCGATACCACAGGAGCGGGATAGGTCCGTATGCGTAGGGAGCGCCAGGCGGTGTCGAAGCCGCGTAGCCGTGCCCGTATGGATTCCCTCCGGCGTCCATCTCGGCGATGGCCGCGGCGACCACATCGAGCACGTCCGAACCGCCGCCGGTGTAGGCATATCGCAGGTGCACCCCCAGCAGGAAGAGCACCGGGATGGCCAGCTTGCCGATGGAGAAGCGCAGCGAGGCGATGAGCAGGACGCTCACGACGAGCAGGTACAGGACCTGGGTGGTGGGCGGTGTACCGGTGCCCAGGAGCAGCACGGCCGCGACGAGCAGGGCGAGCGGCAGGGCCGTGCCGGACGACGGCGCGCTGGAGTGTGGCGCTTCGTCGGGTCCGTGTCCTAGCGATTCGTCCCTGGCCGCCACATGGCTACCTTACCGGGCAGCATGCGGCCGGGAAGCGCTGCGCAACGGGCGGCGCGTGCTTCTGTCTAGTACAGCATCCGGACGTCCGATGAGATATGGAGGGCGAAGACATCATCATCCAGCGCTGGGCCGAGCTCCAGCTGGGTGACCTCCGCATGGCGTGTCGTGCGGGCGCCGACCTGCTCGCGCAGCCGAAGTACCAGGCCGGTCATCCGATCGACGGCGATCTCCAGCCAGCGGTCCGGTCGGTCGGTCAGCAGGTGGCTCGTGCGCGGATGATCCACCCGCACCACCAGTGCCTCACGATGACCAGCCAGCGTGACGCTTCCCAGCTGGGTCAGCGGGCCCGTGCCAAGGACGTTCCGCACCAGACCACGAGGATGGATGAAGGTATCGGCCAGCGAGTCGTTCGGTAGCCGCGTGCGTGGCACCCAGACTCGCGAGAAGGAAGGCAGGTCCGTGCTCGTGGCGCCCCGGACCCGTGGCGTGAAAGGTCGGACCGATGCCGTCTGGCTCCGAGCGTCGTAGGTCTTGACCACGCGGCCATCGGCGATCCAGACGTCGTAGTCCGTGCTCAGCCCGGAGTCGTCGCGACGCCGAACGACTCGAGCCCAGCCAGGGTGTCGCAG
>JACCYW010000092.1 GCA_013696275.1 Chloroflexota bacterium
GAGTTGGTGAGGGAGTGGGAGTAGGGGTCGGGGTCGGGGTCGGGGTCGCGGTCGGAGTCGGTGTGGGTGTCGGACTCGGCGTGGGCGGCGGGGTCGTCGAGAGGCTGACGGCAGAGAAGTCGTCGAAGCGCATGACGACCGAGCCCGGAGTCGCCGCGCTCGAGAGATGACCTCTGATGCCCACCGACCCAGCATCCTGCAGGACGGTCGAACTGTCGGTGCCAGTCAGTGCCCATCCGGCAGGCTCGACGGTGCCAACACGCCAGGCCCGGATCCTGACGGTCGCTGGCGCACTGCCGCTGACCTGCGCGCGGAAGCGGATCGCGCTGCCCGGTCGGTAGTCGAGTCCTGGGATGAGCACCTCGGCCGCCAAAGAGGACTCGACGTCCAGCAGGACACGACTGACTCCCGCGTAGACCGAGCCGTCGGGGGCGAGGCGCACCTTGCCGCGGTACTCGTTGTACATATCACTGCGCAGGAGCAAGTGGGCCCATGCGCCGTTGCCCGTGACCATGCCGCTGCTGCGTAGCGTTGTCGCGACATCGACGTCCCGTCCCTGGGTCGTTGCCAATAGCCCGGTGCGGCCCTGACCAGGGCCGGCCAGGATCATGACGCCTTCGCCGTCGACGGAAAGGTCGGAGCGCCTACCGCGGGCCGACCATGTCCCGCCCACCGGCGCACTGGCCCAGCCTCCGCTCGTGCGGCGGGCGAAGTCGTCCAGGCCCAGCTGGGCTGGATCACCAAGCGGGCGCAGATCGCTCGCCGGGATGGACGCCGCTGGGCTCGTCGCCGATAGGTCGTCGAGGTCGAAGCGGACCCGGGAGCTAGCCGCTCGGGCCGACACCTGGGCGCGGATGCCGACCGATCCGGCGCTTTGCAGCGCCGGGGCATCATCGGTCACCGACAGGTCCCACGCGTCAGGTGCGGGGTCGCCTTGCCGCCACGCCTTGATGCGCAGGACGGTGGGATGGGTCCCTATCACCTCGACCCTGACCCGCGTGAAGGCGCCGGCGGCGATGGCACGGCCGGCCGGGACAAGAACGCTGCCGGCCGTGGTCCGGACGCCATCGACCACACCGATGACGGCCAGCGAGGCGGCGCCATCGGGCAGGAAGCGTATGCCGACCCGATATTCAAGGCCCGACCCGATACGCCGGGCCAGCGCGAACAATGCATGTCTCGTGTCCGCCGCTCGGCCAGCGGCGCGAACTCGGAAGTCGATGGCTGCGTCCTGGAGCTGTACCCGAGGTAGCACTGCGCCATGGGATGAGCCTCGGGGGACGTTCACGTGGCCGACCGAACCATCGACCGAGAAGTCGCTCGCCGCGCCCTTGAGGCGATAGTCCCTATCCGGGCCGGACGCACCCCATCCGTCGTGGACGACGCGGTCGAACCGATCCTCGCTACCGCTCGCGCCCTCCGCCGCCCGCCCGACCGGCGCGAGGGCTGTGGCCGTTACCACGAAGGCCGCCATGACCACCGCGCACAGGAACACCGCGCGATCCCGAGCACGGCGGGAGAACGGGGCTGTCGTCGGTCCGTGCCGACCGGGCTGGTGGCTGATGTGACCCATGTCCTTGGACCTCCTGCCTCAGCGCATGCGCGATGAGGCACTGGAACGAGGGCACGGCAGGTCAGCGAACCACGGCAGATGCGAGGGGCTCGGTTCCGCGCTTGGGACGAGTTCGGCCGCCCGGCCGCCTGCATCACTCGCAGGCCCTCGGATTTGCGGCCCCGCCTCACGACGGGTGTGCCTTGTCTTTTCGGTTGATCTCGGCAGGCAGCCCAGAGCATCGCTGTGGCGCTAGCGGCGCACACGGGACTAGTCGTCCGGCGGGGGGAGTACCGCCGCCAGCCGACGGAGCGGACGAGCTGACCCAATGAAGAGGCCGGTGCCTCTATGGCACCGGCCTCTTTGCCCCAGAAGATCCAGCAGTGACCGATGATCGGTCCCGGCTGGTCGGTAGCTAGCGCGTCTGCGACGCTTCCTGACCGACCGGAACGGCGACCTTGGATGCGTCAGGTGATCCTTCCGCCTTCGCCTCTTCGGCCTCCTGCTGGCGCTTCATGGCTTCCTCGTCACGCTCTTTGGCCCGCTCCTCACGTTCCTGTTCACGTTGCTGCCGAGCGGCTTCGGACTCCTGCTTCTTCTGCTCGTCCTGGGCCCTCTTCTCTTCTTCTGCGGTCTGGACCTTCTGCTCCAGCTCCTCGACCATGGTGGCGCCGCCGGTGGCCTTCTCGACCGTGGAGTCGCCGGCGACCTGAGCCTTCATCTCATCGCGCTCGAATGTGACGTCGCCCTTGTAGACGTTGGACAGAAGGGAGTCGAGCATCCCGTTGTCATGCGCCCGCTGGACCGACTGGTGGGTGATGATGTCGCCCAGGTCCAGGATGACCGAGTCCTCGCGGTCCAGCATCACCTTGCTGACCGGTCGGCCGATGGCGTCGGCGATCTTGTCGAGCTGGGCCTTGGTCTGCTGTTGATCCACCCTTTGGCCGGTGGAGTCCGTCACCTCGGAGAGCTTGGCCGTGAATCTGTCCCACATGCTGCCCGCCGAATCAGCCAGTTGGCCCATGGCTGCGCCAGTCTGATCACCTACCTCGGCGACCTGGCCCATGGTCGCTGCCTGGGTCAGGACCGACAGGTTGCCGGTCTCTTTGGCCCGGGATACGTGCTCGGCTGTGATCCGCTGGCCCTTGGCGAGCACGATGCCGCCATTCTCGTCGGTCACGTCCATGCCCGACTTGCGGCCCACGAGCGACTGTTCCGGGTCCTTGCTGGCTACTGACGACTTCGCCTTGTCGGTCGCCTCGCCGGCCTTGTCCTTGGCATCAGAAGACAGTTGTCCCGCCTTGTCCTTCGCGTCGGAGAGCGTCCCTTGGAGCCCGCCTTGCTGGGATTCGAGCTTGTCAGCTATCGTGGGACGCACGAAGACCACGTCCGCCCCTGAGCGCTGGACGTCCTCGATAGGCAGGTAGGAAGTGCCCTTGGCCAGGTCGCCGATGGTGCCGCCGGAGACTTCCAGGCCGACGATCTTCCCGTCGGTCTCAGTGAAGTACATATCGCCGATCTTGCCCAGCTCCTGGCCCTCATTCGTGAAGACCTTCTTGCCCAGGAGCGACTCCTTGCGGTCGATGATGGCGTGCACGCGCGGAAGACTCGAGGCAGCCACGACAGCGCTGGCGTCATCGATGACGACGGCGTCTTTGCCGAAGCTGCGCACGGCCTCGATCGGCACGACGGTGGAGCCACTGAACAACCCGCCCTCATCCACGAGCAACGCGACGATGGAGTCGTTCTCCTCGCCGATGATGAGGTCCTTGACACTGTGGATGCGGATGCCGTCGGCCAAACTCAGGACATCCTTGCCGATGACATTCTTTCCTTTGCGCATGAGTTCGATGACCCTCCCGTTGATGGTAGGCGGCCGGCTAGCGCGGCGCCAGGACGAAGAAGTAGACTAGCGCCGCCACGAGGATGACGGCGATGATGATGAGCAAGAGCGGCAGGCGGCTCCCACCGCTGCCCTGGTATCGCACGGAGTCGTTCCTCCTCCAACATCCAGCCGGCTCGGGCTGGCCAGGCTCGGGTCCTGGCCCGAAAGATTTCGTCTCTGGCTGGAGGATGGATCATACAGCGCACGTTGGGTGCTCGGCGCCTCACGTGCCACACCTTGACCTTGCGGTCTCGTGCCAGTGATCGGGGGTAGGCTGGCACGGTGAACGAAGAGCCGTTGGGCAGGCGGGCCAGAGAAGGTTCCGTGGAAACGGAGCCGGGATGGCGCTCGCGGCGCGCGCGGCCTGTCGGGTCCGGACCGGAAT
>JACCYW010000093.1 GCA_013696275.1 Chloroflexota bacterium
AACCCAGCGACGCCGCGTCGGCCGAACCCAGCGACGCCGCGTCGGCCGAACCCAGCGACGCCGCGTCGGCCGAACCGAGTGGCAGCGGCCCGACCGGTGCGGCCTCGTGTGAGGGCGCCACAGCCAACCAATTCTTCGACCAAGCCGAATGCGAGGAGCAGCTCCGCCTGCGCGGTGTCACGGCGGAGGGTGACCCAGCCACCCCGTGGCTCCAGGCACTCGAACCTGACTTCCGCGACACGGCCGAGTTTGCGTCGACGGAGGAGGGCAACTGGAAGATCTGCTTCTCGAACGCCGGCGTCGACAACCCGTGGCGTGTCGTCGGCTTCAACACCATGGAGCACGAGGTCGCCATACAGCAGGCGGCCGGTCTCATCGCGCCAGGCACGGACGGCTTCGTCCACGTCGTGGCAGAAGGCAGCGACGAGAAGCAGATCAGTGACATCGCTGACCTGCTGACGCAGGACTGCGACGCGCTCATCGTGTCGCCCAATACGACCGAAGCGCTCACGCCGGCCGTCGAATCGGCCTGCCAGGCGGGTCTGCCGGTCATCGTCTTCGACCGTGGTGTCAACACCGACTGCACGGTCACCTTCATCAAGCCCATCGGCGGCTACGCGTTCGGCGCGGACGCGGCCGAGTTCCTCGTCGAGAACGTGCCAGCGGGCGGCAACATCGTCGCTCTGCGCATCCTGCCTGGCGTGGACGTCCTCGAGACGCGTTTCCTGGCCGCCGAGGCGATCTTCAACCAGAACGGCCTGACCATCCTGGACTCCGAGTTCACGGAGGGTGACCCGGCCAACACGAAGACCATCATCGCCGACATCCTGGCCGCGGGCGACACCATCGACGGGGTCTGGATGGACGCCGGCGCCACCAGCGTCGGAGCCATCGAGGCCTTCGAAGATGCCGCCTTGCCGGTGCCGCCCATCACCGGCGAGGATCAGAACGACTTCCTGCTCAAGTGGCAGGCCGACGGCCTGACCGCGGTCGCACCGACCTATCCGACCTATCAGTGGCGGACGCCGATCCTGGCCGCAGTGATGATCCTGCAGGGCGAACAGGTCCCTGCCAACTGGAACCTGCCGCAGCCCAAGATCACCGCCGAGACCCTCGACCAGTACGCCGCTCCGGACCTGCCACCTCTCTTCTACCCACTGTGTGGGTGTCAGGAGATGGACGGCTTCCCGGAGGACTGGCAGGGCACCTGATGCCCGCTCAGTGGTAGTCACCGCTCATAGCGTCCCGGACGCCGGCCTCGAGCCGGCGCCCGAGACATCCCCTTCGCCGACCGGCAAGGCCATCGGCGCGAATACATGGATCTGGGTGTCACCGCTCACCGATGAGCGGCTGGCCGGACTGGCGCCCCGCATCAAGGGCTGGGGCTTCGATGTCGTGGAACTGCCCATCGAGGACACCACCGACTGGGATCCGGGCAGGACGGCGGACCTGCTGGCCGGTCTGGGCCTTGGCGCGACCACCTGCGCCGTCATGCCCGAGTCGCGCGACCTGGTGACGGCCGACCAAGCGGTCGTGACCAGCACGCAGGGATACCTGCGCACCTGCGTGGACCATGCCGCGCGCGTGGGTGCCGATGTCGTGGCCGGCCCCATCTATGCGCCGGTCGGTCGGACCTGGCTGATGGAGCCCGGCGAGCGTGGACCGACCCTGGCTCGGTTGGTCGAGCGCCTTGCGCCCGTCGCCGAGTACGCCGCGGCCAAGGGCGTGCGCCTGGCCATCGAACCGTTGAACAGGTATGAGACCAGCCTCATAAACACCCTCGCGCAGGCCGTCGAGGTAGCGGACCGGCTCGCCAGCCCGGGCTGTGGCGTGGCGGCCGACACGTTCCATATGAACATCGAGGAGAAGGACATGACGGCTGCGCTCCAGGAAGCCGGGCCGTGGTTGGCTCATGTCCAGGTCTGCGGCAACGACCGCGGAGCGCCCGGCGACGACCACATCGACTGGGCGGCCTTGGCTGGTGCGCTCGACCGGGCCGGCTACAGCGGACCGGTCTGCATCGAGTCGTTCACCTCGGAGAACCAGACCATCGCGCGAGCAGCGTCCATCTGGCGGCCGCTCGCGCCGAGCCAGGATGAACTGGCCACCCGCGGCCTGGCTCACCTGCGCGACGTGTTCGGGCCACGGTCATGAAGCTGGGTGTCTTCACCGTCCTGTTCGGCAGTGAGCCATTGGCGGCGGCGCTCGATCGAGCCGTCGAGGCCGGCTTGGACTGCGTCGAGATCGGTACCGGCAACTATCCCGGTGATGCGCATTGCCGGCCCGGCGAGCTGCTCGCGGATGCGGCGGCGCTGACGGGCTTCCGACGCGCCATCACGTCGCGCGGGCTGGAGCTGAGTGCGCTTTCCTGCCACGGCAACCCGCTCCATCCGCAGCGCGCCATCGCCCGCGCCAGCCATGAGACGTTCGTGCGGACCGTCGAGCTCGCCGAGCGCCTGGAGGTGACGCGGGTCAACCTGTTCAGCGGCTGCCCTGGTGACTCCGACTCGGCGACCTATCCGAACTGGGTGACCTGCGCCTGGCCGACCGAGTACGGCGAGCTGCTGGAGTGGCAGTGGCGCGAGCGGGTAGTCCCTTACTGGCGCGAGCAGGCTGCCTTCGCCGAAGCTCACGGCGTTCGCCTGGGGTTCGAGATGCACCCTGGCTTCGTCGTCCATAACCCGCGCACTCTGCTTCGTCTACGCGAGGCGTGTGGCGAGTCGGTCGGCGCCAACCTCGATCCCAGCCATCTCTTCTGGCAGGGCATCGATGTCGTGCTGGCCATCGGCGAGCTGGGCCGGGCCGGGGCCATCTTCCATACCCACGCCAAGGACACCGCTCTCCATCCCGTCAACGCCCCGCTCAACGGCGTCCTCGACACGGTGCCCATGGACCGGCCCATGGACAGAGCATGGATCTTTCGGACCGTCGGCTTCGGGCATGGCGAGCTCGACTGGCGGCGCATCCTGTCGGCTCTGCGGATGGCTGGCTATGACGACGTCCTGTCCATCGAACACGAGGATGTCTTGCTGTCGGTCGATGAGGGCTTCCGCCGCGGCGTGGCCTTTTTGCGCTCCGTCATGCCCACCGAGCCGGCCCTGGCCGAGGCCTGGTGGACGTGAACCGGCTCCTGCGGACGGCGGTCATCGGGACCGGTTTCGTCGGCCCCCACCATGTCGACGCCGTGCGCCGGGGAGGCTATGCCGAGGTGGTCGCCATGGTTGGGACCGATGCGGCACGTACCGCCGCCCGGGCGCGTGCCCTGGGCGTGCCCGCCGCCACTACCGACGTGAGCGCGCTGATGGCCGACCGGTCCATCGATGTGGTCCACATCTGTACGCCCAATGCCAGCCATGTCGAGCTGGCCCGGGCGGCCCTGGAAGCGGGCAAGCATGTCGTCGTCGAGAAGCCGCTCGCGCTGACCGTGGCTGACGCCGAGGGATTGGTCGGCCTGGCCAACGAGCGGCAACGGCATGGCGCCGTCGCCTTCACCTACCGAGGCTATCCGATGGTCCGCCAGGCCCACGCGATGGCCGCCAAGGGCGATCTGGGCGAGGTGCGCCTGGTCCACGGCGCGTACCTGCAGGACTGGTTGCTGGAGGCGAGTGACTACGACTGGCGCGTCGAACCGGCCGCTGGCGGTCCGTCACGCGCGGTCGCTGACATCGGCTCGCACTGGTTCGATACGGCCGAGTTCGTGAGCGGCTTACGGGTCGACACGGTGATGGCCGACCTGGCGACCTTCATGACCACACGCCACAGACCGACATCGGCAGGTATCACCTTCCAGGGGCCGGGCGGGGGAGGGGCAGCCGGGCCAGGCGAGGAGGTCGTTGTCGAATCGGAGGATGCGGCCACACTCATGGTCCGCTTCGCGGGCGGCGGGCGCGGCTCAGCTGTCGTGAGCCAGGTGAGCCCGGGCCACAAGAACGCCTTCAGCCTGGAGGTGAGCGGCGCGCGTCGGTCCGTCGGCTGGCGCCAGGAGGATCCCAACCACCTCTGGATCGGGAGTCGCGGGCAGGAAGGTTCGGCCCTGCTGCCGCGGGCACCGCAGGCGACCGATGAGCCAGGCGTCCCGGCATTGCCAGCCGGCCACCCAGAAGGTTGGTCGGAGGCGCTGCGCGACCTGTTCCGCCCGTTCTACGCCGCGATATCGAGCGGTGAGCCGCCATCCGGCGAGCACGCTGAGGCGCAGCGCTATCCCACCCTTGCCGACGGAGCTCGTGCGGTGCGCTTCGTCGATGCGGTGCTGCGCAGTGCGCGTACGGGGACCTGGGCCGCACTCGACTAGGCTTCTCGCCGATGGATCTGGACGCCGTCATCGCCCGCATCGACCCGCCCGAGGTGGCCCGGCTGCTCTTCTGGCTGGCGGTCATCCTGGTCCTTACCGCCGTCGCCTTGCGCGTCATCCCCCAGCTGGTCGGTGGCTTGGTCGACCGCGCCCTGACGCGCCCGGCGGCCAACGATACCCAGGGCGAGCTGAGCGTCCTGGAGTTCGAGAAGCGGCGGCGCACGCTGCGCGCCCTTACCGGCAATGGGATACGGGTCATCGTCGTGGTGGTAGCCGTGGTGGCGGTCCTGGGCGTCTTCGATATCGACCTGGGGCCGGCCATCGCCGGGCTTGGTCTGGCTGGTCTGGCCATCGGCCTCGGCCTCCAGGGTCTGGTGAAGGATGTGGTCGCCGGCGCCTTCATCCTCATCGAGAACCAGTACGCGAAGGGTGACATCGTGACCATCGCCGGAGCCACCGGAAGCGTCGAGGAACTTGGCCTACGACGCACTCGCCTGCGTGACTTCGACGGGACCGTCCATGTCGTCCCCAACGGCCTCATCGGTGTCGCCTCCAACCTCACTCGCGTGTGGGCGAGGGTGGTCGTCGATGTGCCGGTGGCCGACCCTGCTCGCATCGAGGACGCCAGCCGGCTCATCGACGACATCGGCCGCCAGATGGCGGCCGATCCCGCCTGGCGGGGGAGGCTCCTCGCGCCGCCCAAGGTCGACCGGGTGAAGACGCTCTCCTCGACCGGCGTGACCCTCAAGGTGGTGGGCATGGCGGCGGCCGGTGAGCGCTGGTCAGCGGCCGGCGAGGTAAGGAGACGCGTCGCTGAGGCGTTCGCCGCCGCCGACATCGACCTTGGAGGACCATAGGCCATGGATCCCATCAATCCCCTCGTGCGACGGGTCGTGGCTGAGGCCCGGGACGATCCAGACGCGTTCTGGCGGAAGGCGTCCCAGGACCTCTACTGGGCACGGACCCCCGAGCGCATCTTCGAGGCCGACCCGCCCACCTTCCGCTGGTTCGGTGGCGGCCAGACGAACATCGCCTACGCCGCGGTCGATCGGAACGTGGAGCTGGGTCGCGGCGGCCATACCGCCCTGATCTGCCTGCGCGAGGATGGCCAGCGGCGCTCGCTGACGTATGCCGCGCTGCACCATGAGGTGCGCCGGACCGCGGCGGCGCTCCGGGCGCTGGGTGTCGATCGGGGCGACCGGGTCACCCTATACATGCCCACCTGCGCCGAGGCCATCGTGGCCATGCTGGCGGTGTTGCGCGTCGGTGCCGTGCACTCGGTGGTCTTCGCTGGCTTCGGATCGGGCGCCCTGGCCGATCGTGTCGCGGCGAGCGGCTCGCGCCTGGTGCTCACCGCCGACGTCACGATGCGCAAGGGCAGAGAGGTGGATCTGGCGGCCATCGTCCGTGATGCGGTCGATGTCGCTGACTCGCCGGTCGAACGCATCGTCATGCTGCAGCGCTCCGGCGCTGAGGCTGGCCGACCCACTTGGCAGGACCCGCGCCTCATCGACTGGCAGGCGTTCCTGGACGCCGGCCAGGGAGCTGACGATGGACCGGTCTGGCTGGAGTCGAACGAGCCCGCATTCATCCTGGCCACCTCGGGCACTACCGCCAAGCCCAAGCTGGCCGTACACACCCATGGCGGGTACGGCGTGTACATCACGGCCCAGGGACGCTGGTGCTTCGGCCTCCAGCCGGATGACGTGTGGTGGTGCACGTCGGACATCGGCTGGGTGGTCGGCCACAGCTACATCGTCTACGCGCCGCTCATGCGCGGGGCGACCACGCTGGCGTTCGAAGGCGCCATCGACCATCCGGATGCGAGCAGCCCGTGGCGGCTGATGGCCGAATTCGGTGTCACCGGGGTCTTCACCTCGCCGACCGCCGTGCGCCTCCTGATGCGCTACGGGACCGATGCCACGACCGGCTACCAGCTCGGTTCACTGAAGCGGGTCTTCTGCGCCGGCGAGACACTCAACGCACCCGCCTGGGAGTGGTTGCAGCGCGAGGTACTGCGCGACCGGGTGCCGGTCATCGATCACATGTGGCAGACCGAGACGGGCGGTCCGGTGTTCGGCAATCCGTACGGCATCGCCATGGTGCCCATCAAGCCCGGCTCGGCCGGTATCCCGCTGCCGGGCGTGGAGTGCGAGGTGGTCGATGCTGCCGGGCAGCCGCTGGCGGCGACCGAGAAGGGCATCATGGTCATCAAGCGGCCCTTCCCGGGCCTCATCGCCAGCCTGTGGGGCGAACCCGAAAGGTACGCCAAGGACTACTGGTCGCGCGTCCCTGGCCGTTACTGGACCGGCGACTCGGCGCACATCGATGAGGACGGTTACGTCTGGTTCGCCGGCCGGGCCGATGAGATCATCAAGATCGCCGGTCATCGGCTGGGCACCATCGAGGCCGAGACGGCGCTGCTCAAGCACCCGGCCGTGGCCGAAGCGGGAGTGACCGGGCAGCCAGATGAGCTGCGCGGAGAGACCATCGCCGCCTTCGTGGTGCTGCGTCAGGGGCATGCTCCTTCCGCCAACCTGCGCGAGGAGCTGTTGGCCACTGCCCGGCGTGAGCTCGGCCCGGTGGCGGTCATCGGCCGCCTGGAGTTCGTGGCCAACCTGCCCAAGACCCGCAGCGGCAAGATCATGCGCCGGGTGCTGAAGGCGGTCGTGCAGGGACGCGACCCGGGCGACGTCACGACCATCGAGGACGAGGCTTCGGTGGAAGAGGCACGCGAGGCCTGGGCCAGCATGCGCGATGAGGTGAGCGGCCGGTGATCGGAGCCCATCCGGGAGCGGGCAGGGACGAACCGGGAGATCGGCCCGAAGCCATCGTCTTCGATCTGTACGGGACCATCCTGGATGTGACCGGACTGGCCGCGTCGGTGGCGGCGGCCCTGCCGGGCGGGCCGGCCAGGGAGCTCGTGTCGCTGTGGCGGCAGAAACAGTTGGAGTACACCTGGTTGCGCTCGCTGACCGGCCATCATGCCGACTTCTGGCAGGTGACCGGTGACGCTCTTGACCATACCGCCCGCCGGCTCGACCTGGACATCGCGACGGTCCGAGAGCGGCTGATGGACGGCTGGCTGCGCCTGTCGCCCTACCCCGACGTGATGCCCGGTCTCGACGCTATCGGGTCGCTGCCGCTGGCCATCCTCTCCAACGGTAGCGCTGCCATGCTGGAGGAAGGGCTGCGGCACGCGCGCTTGCGCGATGCCTTCCAGCACGTCATATCGGTCGATGAGGTCGCCATCTTCAAGCCCCACCCGCGGGTCTACGAGCTGGCTGAACGACACCTCGGCTTGCCCCGTGCCTCGATGCTCTTCGTATCGGCCAACGACTGGGATGCCCGCGGTGCGACCTTGGCCGGCTGGCGAGTGGCCCGCGTCGACCGCGTCACCGCGCCCGAGGAGTCGCTGCCCGGGCGTCCGGAGCGGTCGGTCGCCGATCTCATCGGACTCGCTTCGTGGCTGCGCCGCGGGTAGGCCGACCGGACTGCCTGAAGGAAGGCCCGGGCCAGCCCGGTCGGTTCGCCGGCATCCTTGCGCATCGCGACGACCACGGGCCACGTCACGGGCGGCATATCGATGACCGGGACATCGCACAGGGTGCCGTCACGAAGCTCATCCTGCACCGCCGCGCGCGGCAGCAGCGACACACCGTCGCCGGTGCGGACCATCCTCTTGGCGACCTCCAGGTCGTCCACCTCGACGTATCCTCGTCGCTCGATATCGGAGATCTGGAGCGCGGCGATGGTCAGCCGGTAGTCATCCGAAGTCCGATCGAACAGGACCAGGCGTGCCTCCGCCAGCTCGGCCAGGCTGGTCTGCTCGGCCCGTCCGAGCGGGTGGTTGGGATGCACCACCAGCACCAGCTCATCGGTCAGGATCTGTGTGCTGACGATGGCCGGATGGGCGACGTGGCGATGGACCGCCAGGTCGATCTCCTCGCGCAGCAACGCCCGCAGCACCTCCTCTGAGAGCCCGCTCCGGACCGTCACCCTGGATGAGGGCCAGCGCTCGGCTAGATCACGCAGCAGTGCCGGCAGGACGTAGCCAGCGACGGTCAGTGACGCGCCGATGGTCAGGTGCTCCGAGTGGCTGACGGTCTGGTGGCGCAGTTCACGCATGCCCTCCTCGAACGCAGCCAGACCCCGTTCGGCATAGGGCAGAAAGGCACGTCCGGCGTCGGTCAGGCGGACACCGCGCCGGCCGCGCACCAGGAGGATGCGACCGACGTCGCGCTCAAGGCCCTGCAGCCGGGCGGAGAGGGCCGGCTGAGTGATGTACAGCCGCTCCGCCGCCAGGCTGATGCTGCCACTCCGCACGGCCTCCACGAAGCCTTCGATCTGGGCCATCTGCATGCCCGCCAACCATACGATCTGTTGATACTCGACATGGCGTGGAATCGATGCACGGTCGATGCGGGCAGCGCCTAGCATCGTTCCTGGAGACGCGCGCCCGCCCAGGAGCGCGAACACGGGAGGAGAGGCCTGATGGCGACTACTGCTGCCACCGCGTCCGCCACGAAGAGGTACGACTACAAGCTGCCCTTCGTCATCGGGGCATCCGCGGCTGGTACGACCATCGAGTGGTACGACTTCTATCTCTATGGCGTCCTGGCCGCTTTCTTCTCCACCCAGTTCTTCCCGACCGATAACCCGGTCACCGGCCTCCTGGCATCGCTCGCTGCCTTCGGCGCCGGCTTCGCCGTGCGGCCGTTCGGTGCAGCGGTGTTCGGTCGTATCGGCGACATCGTCGGCCGCAAGTTCACGTTCCTGGTCACCATCGCGCTCATGGGCATCTCCACGGCAGCCGTCGGGCTGCTGCCGACCTACGCCCAGATCGGCATCTTGGCACCCATCATCCTGGTCGGCCTGCGGCTCCTCCAGGGCCTGGCGTTGGGCGGCGAGTACGGTGGGGCCGCCATCTACGTGGCAGAGCACTCCCCGGACGACAAGCGCGGCTCGTACACGAGCTGGATCCAGACAACGGCCACCCTGGGCCTGCTACTGGCGCTCGTGGCCATCGGCTTCTTCCGGTCGGTCATGAGCGCGGACGACTTCGCCAGCTTCGGCTGGCGCATCCCGTTCCTGCTTTCCGCCGTCCTCGTAGTGATGGCGCTGTACGTGCGGCTACGGCTTCAGGAGACGCCGTTGTTCACCCGTCTCAAGGCAGCCGGTAAGTCGTCCACCTCGCCGTGGCGTGAGAGTTTCGGGGACCCGGCCAACCGCAAGCTCATCATCCTGGCCCTGCTGGGCATGACCGCCGGGCAGGCAGTGGTCTGGTACCAGGGCCAGTTCCAGGCGCTCTTCTTCCTCCAGAACACGCTCCAGGTCCCGTTCCTCACCTCCTACCTGATCGTAGGTACGGCCATCGTCCTGGCGACGCCGTTCTTCGTCGTCTTCGGCCGCTTGTCCGATCGGATCGGGCGCAAGAAGATCATCCTGGCCGGCTGCCTCATCGCGGCCATCACGTATGTGCCCATCTACGTGCTGATGCAGCAGTTCGCCGGACCTGGCTCGCCCGGCACCAATGCCGCGGGCGCGGCCATCACGCTGCACCTGGAACCCAACGTCCTGGCCTTGACCGCGCTCGTCTGGATACAGGTCGTGTTCGTGACGATGGTCTATGGACCCATCGCCGCCTTTCTGGTGGAGTACTTTCCGGCCCGCATCCGCTACACGTCCCTGTCCATCCCATACCACATCGGCAACGGCTGGTTCGGCGGCTTCCTGCCGCTCATCGCGGCCACCCTGGCAGCTGCCACGGGCAACCCGCTGGCTGGGCTTGCCTATCCCATCGCCATCGCACTGATGACGGTCGTCATCGGCGGCCTGTACGTCCGGGAGACCAAGGATGTGCGCATCTGGGACGAGGTGGG
>JACCYW010000136.1 GCA_013696275.1 Chloroflexota bacterium
GCGGGCTCCTTCGTTGGTCCGTCGTTGCCGGCACCACCACGTTAGTGACGATGTCGTTAGTCGTCCGGCAAGATCGAGATCTACCGGAACTGGCGCTCCTGCGCTCGTCGGACCGCCTGCCGCACGTCATCGGGCAGCATGACAACCTTCACCTCGATGCCCAGGTGAACGAGCGCCGCGGACATCCAGCTCGCGCCGCGGAAGTGGGCAGCGGCCTCCTCGTCGGCCAACGCCAGGATCTTCTGCGCGCCGTCGGGGAAGAGGACCGCCTCGGCCCACACGAGCTTCAGCGCGTCGGTCATGACCTTGTGCTTCTGCGCAGACTTCGGCGGTCCCTGATGCGACCATGCCTCGACCAGGACCGGCGGCTCCTCGGAGATGGCGTCGAGCTCGACCCGGGTGCCGTCGGGCATCACCCGTCTGCCGGGGCCGAAGGTGAGCCCAAGCTCGACGGCCAGAGCGGCTAGCAGGACGGTCTCTGCGGCGCGCTGTACGCCGCTGTCACCCGGAGCAAGCTGCGACAGCTCAGTCAAGCCGAACTGTCTGCTCACGCGAGTGGCTGCACCGCGAGTGTCGTCCGCCACCTGGCGAGGAGCGGGTACAGCACGGAAGCGGGATGGGTCGACCACAGCAGGGCGTCCAGGATGCGGACTGTCGTGCGCTCGTTGGGTCGTTGGTCGTAGCTGGCCAGACTCACGAGACGCTTGGATCTGGGCGGAGTGCGTCGCGGTTCGACCGACCGACTGACCGCAGATGCTCCAACACCTGTTCGACGCTCTTCCACGGCCACCGAGCTGATCGATGACCAGGCTATCGAGCACCGGGACCAGGGACGGGCGCTTGAGGTGCAGCATCTTGGTGATTACCGCCTGGTGCCGCTGGCTGCCCGCATCTCCGCGATGGCACCCGCGACGTGGCTGGCGATGGACTCGCCAGCAAGCCCGACGAGTTCGTCGAAGGTCCGAGGCAGGTTCGTGCGTCGGTTCACTTCGGCACCCTTCCCTCGCTGTATGCGACGAGACATCGCGCGAGTTCGACGAGCATGGTCGCCTCAGTCGGCGCCTGGGCCGAGACCACCTTCGGCATGTGCCCGATCCTCGACGTCCCGCCGGTCACCAGCACGATGCTGGCAGTCCACTGCTTGGAGACGAGGTCCTGCTGCGGCTTGCCCACCGTCCAGCCGCTGGGCATCGCTTCCCACAGCGCGTCCCAGGCCGTCTCCAGGTCGCCTGGCTGCGGCTGACGGCGCTCGTCCCACCAGTCGTCGTGGAACTCCTCCCACTTCATGTCGGCTCACCACCAGTACCCGCGTCGAAAGGGTCGGGGTCGGTAGCCGTGAAGGAGCCACGGTATGAAACGGGCTCGAGGCGGACACCCGTGAGACTTCCCGTTAGAACGAAGTACCGCGGGTCGCCGTCGAGGTCGAACAGGCGGTACAGGCGGAAGTGGGGATCGTCCTTGGAGACGGCCAGTTCGGCGGCCGTGAGGTAGAACGGGGTATAGGCACCGAACTTGGTGGTCTTGACTTCGACGTGAAGCTCGGTGCCGTCCGTGTCGAACGACAGAACGTCGTAGCCGAGTCCATCGCCGATGACCCGAGCGACCCAGCTGATCCTCTCCGCCAAGTCAGGTCGCCTGGCTTCAGTCAGCCTCTGTCGCTCTAGGTTGACGATGACTCTCTCGCCTCGCTGCCCGAGCGCCCGATTCTCCGCTTGAAGGATGCCGTAGTCGATCTTCCGTCCGGCGGGTGATCCTGGGTTCTGCAGCTTCGAGACGATCGGGGCTGGCGGGTCGACCAACGTCGGCAGCATCGGCGCGGCGTCGGCTACAGCCGGGACACTGGTGTCGACCGCGGTAATCCCCGCCGTAACAGCCGCTTCGATGAGTGATCCATCTCCGACTTGCCGTTGCACCTCGTCGCGAAGCGAATGCTGGATGTTCCCAGCCTCGAGGTAGCCCTTGATGGCTGGCAGCCCAAGGTCGGACATGACCCTGCTGATGTTCCTGTGCTTCCACTCGACGGCGCTTCGTGATCTGCCGTCGAGGGCGGGTAGTAGCTGACGGTTGTGTGCAGCCTTGTTCACAGGTATGCCGGCAGCTTCGGACCGCAGCATTTCGACATAGTCGGCAACGATGCGTTCGTTCTCGATCGGTGACCAGTCGCCTCCCCCCGCCTGGCGCGCTTGGGAGGGGGCGGGAGATCCGTCGAGGTGTTCGTCGATGACTCCCGTGAGCCCACCCCGGTCGTTGCGGAACGTTCGTCTCCGATGACCCTGCAGGACCGTCGACCACTCGCGGGTGTCGCGGTGGTGGAAGATGTCATGCCCGCGGTATGGCCCGCCGGACGGGATGGTGCCTGGAAGGCTTCGGCCTTCCACGGTCCGTGGCATCGGCTGGCCCTTGCCGACGACGATGTAGTACAGCTGTTCCAACACCTGGTTAGCGGCGCCGGACCCGACCCCGCCCACGAAGTCGGCCGGAGTCAGCCGCCGACCGCCGTTCGCTCTCGATGCCGCGAGCCCCACGATCGCCTTCGGCGGGTAGCGTCGGCCAAGGAACACGAGGTCGTACCTGGTGGAGGGCCCGAACCCGTGGTTCACGCCCCGGTCGTACTCACCTATGGCTTGCCGGACGTCGTCGCCGGTGATGCCGCGGGGTATCGCCACCCGACTCGCCTCCCTACTGACGCCGCGAGCCGCGGGTGGCCTTGGTCGGCCGGCCCGGCTTCGGCGGGTTCGCGAGCAGCCGTTCGACGTCCTTGGCTTCGAGCACCCAGGCGTTACCGACCCGAGTCGCCGGCAGCAGCCCGCGAGCGATCCAACGTCGGAGGGTCTCCGGGTGGACGCCGTACCGAACCGCCGCTTCCTGTGTGCCCATGACCATCTGAGCCTACTCCTATCTGTTGGTCTACGTTAACAGGTTTTTGCAAGGACCCGAGCCCATCAGCTCCTCGCCATCAGCCGTCTGGCCCACCGCACGCGGCGCGCCTTGCCGAGCCGCCAATCCCGCTCGCTAGATGGCGCCCGGACTGACCCACTGGTT
>JACCYW010000117.1 GCA_013696275.1 Chloroflexota bacterium
TAGGTGAGGACATTCAGTCCGTCGCGCTCGTAGAAGTCGGGCTCGTCGCTGGTCGGCATCACGCGCCGTCGGTCACACGCTTCAACAGGTGCTCGGCCACGATGAGTCGGTGGATCTGGTTCGTGCCTTCGTAGATCTGGGCACCCTTGGCGTCGCGCATCATCCGCTCGACCGGGAACTCGCGCGAGTAGCCTGACCCGCCGAAGAGCTGTACGGCGTCAGTGGTCACGCTCATGGCGGCATCAGAAGCGGTCCATTTCGCCAGCGACGAGGCCTCAGCGATGGGCTCGCCGCGGTCCTTAGCCTCGGCGGCGGCGCGCGTCAACGCTCGCGCCGCGGCTACCTTCTGGGCCATCTCGGCGAGCATGAAGCGCAGGCCCTGCTGGTCGGACAACCGACCGCCGAAGGCCTTTCGCTCGGTCAGGTGGAGCGCCGCCGCGTCGAGGGCGGCCTGGGCCAGCCCGACACATGCGGCAGCGATGGAGATGCGCCCCTCGCCCAGCGCTGACAGGGCGATGCGATAGCCCTGCCCTTCTTCCCCCAGCCGGTTCGCCACCGGAACCTCGGCGCCATCGAAGATGAGCTCAGAGGCGGTGTCGGAGCGGATGCCCAGCTTCCGTTCACGGCGTCCGAAGCTGAAGCCAGGCATGCCGCCCTCGACCAGGAAGGCCGTGATGCCGGCCGAACCCCGCGTCCGGTCGACCGTGCCGAAGACCAGGTAGCGCTCGGCTTCGATGGCGTTGGTGATCCAGATCTTGGTGCCCCTGAGCCGGTAGCCGGTGGGAGCACCGGCCGGTCCTACGCGGTCCGCCTGCAGCCGCAGCGCCGCGGCGTCCGAGCCCGCTCCGGGCTCCGTCAAGGCGAAAGCACCAAGGGCCTCACCAGCAAGCATGGCTGGCAGCCAGCGCTCCTTCTGGTCCGGCGTCCCCCAGTCGACCACCGGGTACTGCGAAAGGATGTGTACCGAGAGTGAGACAGCCATCGCCATGTCGGCGTAGGCGATCTCCTCCATCACCAGCGTCCAGGCTCGATAGCCGAAGCCCGCGCCGCCGACCGACTCAGGGAAGGGCACCGCCGTCAGGCCCAGTTCACCCATCCGGATGAAGAGAGCGCGGTCGTAGCGCTCCTCCTCGTCGCGGGCCGCCGCGCCCGGCGCTATCTCCTTGCGGGCGAAGTCGCGGGCGGTCTGCTGGAGGAGGCGCTCCTCAGGGGTCAGGCCGGGGGCGACCACCGGCGCGCCGACTACGGTCATCCGTCCCGCGGATAGCGGTGGAAGCCACGGCCCGACTTCTGACCCAGGTGTCCCGCATCGACCAACTGACGAAGTACCGGTGGCGGTGACAGGTGGGGCGCGCCAAAGCCCTCATGGAGGACCTCCATGACGCCAAGACACACGTCCAGGCCGATGAAGTCGGCCAGCTCGAGCGGTCCCATGGGGTGATTGAGCCCAACCCTGGCGCCGGTGTCGATGTCCTCCGCCGTGCCCAGGCCCTCCTCGTAGGCGCGCATCGCCTCCGCCAGGTAGGGCATCAGGATGCGGTTGACGATGAAGCCCGGCCGGTCGCGCGAAACGATGACCTGCTTGCCCAGTTCATCGGCTATAGCGCGTATCTCTGCTTCCGTCTCATCGGACGTCTCCGTGCCACGGATGAGCTCGATGAGCGGCATGACCGGCGCCGGACTGAAGAAGTGCATGCCCACGAACCTGGCCCGCCGCGCCCCGCCCGTCGCCGTCGCCAGGCGGGTGATGGACATGGAGCTGGTGTTCGAGGCAAAGATTGCCGCCGCTGGCGCCCAGCCGTCCAGCCGGGCCCATAGTTCGCGCTTGACGCCTTCGTCCTCGAAGACTGCCTCGACGACCAAGTCGACCGTCTGCGTCCCTTCCTCCAGCGAGTCCGTTGCGCTCAGTCGAGCCAGGATGGCGGTCGACTCACCAGCCTCCAGCCGGCCCTTGGCCACCGACCGGTCCAGATTGCCGCGGATACGCTCGATGCCGGCGTCCGCCCGCGACAGCTCCGGCTCATACAGCCGCACCGTGTGGCCCGCCTGCGCCATCACCTGAGCGATGCCGTGGCCCATCAGCCCCGCGCCACACACCAGGATCGTCCGCTCCATACCAGTCGTAGCGTAGCCTATGCGGGGTGTTGACATCCCCAGCGACTGATTGTATATATACAACATCCAATCCAACTTGAGAGCGGGAGAGAGTCATGACTCAACGAACCGATACGCAGCCTGAGCGACGTTCGCGCTTCGCCCAGACTCAGCAGCGAGGTCGCAGGTTGCTGGTCCTGGCCACCCTGATCGGCTACCCTGGCATGTACCTGTGGTTCTGGGCCTGGCGCGACAGCGGCGTGGCTCCGCTTCTCTGGGGACCGGTCTCCTTTGTCCTGCTCGGACTCACGCTCGTCTGCGGCACCATCCTGTGGTCGTGGACGCGCAACCGCGTCGCGCTCGCGGAACAGAGCCTCGACGAGCGTGAGCGGCAGGTACGTGATCACGTCTACGTCATCGGCTACCAGATCATCGGTGTCGCCGTGACGATCGCGCTAGCCATCGTCGGCCTCGTCGCTGTGCTGGGCGATGGTCGAGTGGTCTTGACGTGGGAGATGGTAGGTCCCGTTCTGGTGGGCGCGGTCATCTAC
>JACCYW010000181.1 GCA_013696275.1 Chloroflexota bacterium
CGCTCTCCAAGCGGCGCGGCTTCATCTTCCCCTCGTCAGAGATCTACGGCGGTATCAATGCCGTCTGGGACTACGGCCCGCTCGGAGTGGAGCTCAAGAACAACGTCAAGCGGGCGTGGTGGCGGGCTATGGTCCAGGAACGCGAAGACATCGTGGGCCTGGACGCCGGCATCCTGATGCATCCCCAAGTGTGGGTGACTTCCGGGCACGTCGGCTCATTCAGTGACCCATTGGTGGAGTGCGCCACCTGCCAGCGGCGCTACCGCCTGGATGAGCTGCCCGGCGCTGAGGGTCTCAGCCAGACCGACCAGCGTGATCCGGACATCATCGAGCGGACCGGCTTGCGCTGCCCCAACGACGGAGGCCCGCTGTCGCCGCCGCGCCGCTTCGATCTGATGTTCAAGTCGCACATGGGTCCGGTGGAGGAGGACGCGGCCATCGTCTACCTCCGGCCCGAGACGGCACAGGGCTCGTATGTCAACTTCAAGAACGTCCAGCAATCGACCCGCAAGAAGCTGCCCTTCGGCATCGCCCAGATCGGCAAGAGCTTCCGCAACGAGATCAGCCCCGGCAACTTCGTGTTCCGGACCCGCGAATTCGAGCAGATGGAGATGCAGTATTTCGTTCGGCCAGAAGAGGCGGCCGACATCTTCGAGGCGTGGCTGCCCCGACGCTGGGATTGGTACACCAAGTACGGTGTCGACCCGACCCGCCTCCGCTTCCGCGAACACGCGGCCGATGAGCTGGCCCACTACGCCAAGAAGGCCATCGATATCGAGTATCGATTCCCCTTCGGCTGGAAGGAGCTGGAGGGCATCCACAATCGCGGCGACTTCGACCTTGGCAACCATGCCCGGGCGTCGGGCGAGAACCTGACCTACTTCGACCCGGCCACCAACGAGAGCTTCATACCGTTCATCGTGGAGACCGCTGCCGGCGGTGACCGCGCACCGTTCACATTCCTGATCGATGCCTATCGCGAGGATGAGGTGCGGGGCGAGAAGCGCGTGGTCCTGAGGCTGCACCCGGAGCTGGCGCCGTACAAAGTGGCGGTGCTGCCGTTGCTGAAGAAGCGGCCCGAGATCGTGCAGCTGGCGCGGCGCATCCGAGCCGACCTGGCCCAGGATGTGATGGCCGTCTACGACGACACGGCCGCCATCGGCAAGCTGTACCGCCGCCAGGACGAGATCGGCACACCGTGGTGCGTGACAGTGGATGTCGAGTCGCTCGAAGACGGTGCCGTGACCGTCCGCGAACGCGACTCCATGGCCCAGCAGCGGGTGCCCGTGGAAGGCGTCAAGCGCCTGGTGCTCGATCGACTGACAGCCGCTCGTGGAGGAGCACCGTCCTAGGCCAGGCCGGGCAAGCTGGCTGGCGCGGAGCATGGACCGCTCGACGCGCTCGGATGTGACTGGTGGCCGCCGCGCTGGCCGCCTACTTGCCGCTCCTGGGTATCCCGCTGCGGGGTTGGCTGGACTTCAGCGCGTTCTATGCCGCTGGGTCCCTGGCTTTCACGCCGGGCGTGATGGACCTGGCCGCTGTCGTCCGGTGGCAGGCCCAGAGCGGCCTGCCCATCACGCCCTTCCCGTACCCCGCCACGGTCGCTCTGGCGTACGCGCCATTGGCCCTGCTGCCCTACGGTGTGGCTGCCGCCCTGCACGTGGCCATCATGTTCGGTGTGCTGCTGCTGGCGGTCCGTCTTGGCGCAGACCTGCTGGGCATCCCGCAACGCTGGGCGATGCTTGGCACGCTGGCGTGGGCGCCAGCGGCGGCCGGCGTCATATCCGGTCAGAACACGCCGCTGGCGCTACTGCTGGTGACCCTCGCGGCGACCGGTCTCGTGCGCGCCCGGAGCGGCCTGACCGGACTGGCCGTCGGCATCCTGGCCTACAAGCCTCAGCTCGTTGCGCCACAGCTGGGCTTCCTCGCGCTACGCGGCCGGTGGTTGGCTCTGCTGGTCGCGCTTGGAGCGATAGGCGTGCACTACGTGCTGGGAGTCGTTGCCACCGGCGGTGAGATCGGCTGGCCGGCCCGGTGGCTGACCACCGTGGCGCAGTACGCGGCAGCTGATCACATGGCCAATGGCTGGCAGTCCGTGAGCCTGCCGTCCGTCGGCACGCGCGTCGAGCTGACGCTGGGCATCGGCGGCGCGACGCTGGCTGGCTGGATCGCCGCCGCCATCATCGTCGCGGCCTGCATCCCCGGCCTGCGTCGGCTCCCGCCACTGCCAGCGGTGGCCCTGGCTGCCGCGGCGGGACTCGTCATCAGCCCCCATGCGTGGGTCTATGACGCGACCATGCTCTTGCCCGCCATCGGCATCTTCTTCCGCCGCTCGATGGAGCGAGGGCTGCCGTGGCAGGATCGTTGGATGCTTGCCGCGGCGTACGCAGTCGCCC
>JACCYW010000197.1 GCA_013696275.1 Chloroflexota bacterium
GTCCTACCCGGTGAACGACTGTCGCGGGCGGACCTTCCGGATGATGAAGAGGGACTCGAAGCGGCGCCGAGCATCGTCGCCGCGACCGGCGTGGCGAGCGAAACAGAGGACCTCGACGGCGAGGCCCGGGGCGGGCCAGAGAACGAGGTCGGCGCCGATCGACGCCGGCGCCGTCGGGGTGGCCGGGGCCGGGGCCGGGGCCGTCGCGGTGAGGCCGAAGGATCCATGCCTCTGGCGGCGGTCGGTGCCGATGGCGTCGATGGCGCCGAGGGCGCCGAGGAGGAGGAATACCTGGACGAGGTGCCGCCTCCGGTACCGCAGCACTCCACGTTCGGCTCCGTGTGGGACACCCAGCTCGGTGTCCCTTCGGCGCTGCCGCCCACGACGGCGGGAGTGACCGACGACATCGAGTACGAGGACGAAGACGAACCGGCAGTGCCCGAGTACCTCCTCGCGGAGCGGCGACAGCGCGGCCGGCGCGACCAGCGTGGTGGACGCGGTAATCAGAACCGACCGGGGTACCGGTCGGCGGTCGACCGGGAGCGCTATGGGCGATCCGGTGGCGGCTTCGGCACAGGACAGATGGGTCAGCCGGGGCAGCGAGGCGGAGACCGTCAGCGTCCGAGCGGGAGTAGGGAGATGCGGCCCCAACAGGGGCCCCGCGATCAGCCGGCCGCCCGCGTCAACAGGCCGGTCCGGGAGCCCTACCGCGAACCCTCGTTCGCGGCGCGTCCGGTCACGCCAGCCAGCGCCGAGCCATGGACCGAAGTACCGCCGGAGGTGCAGGAACTGTTGCGCGCAGAGCTGGCACGCCGCGGCCGGAGCGAGAATGGCCGGACCGCCGGTGGGCGGCCGGAGGCCAAGCCGTCGGATGGTCGGGCTGGGGCGCGTGGTGCTCCCCGAGCGAGTCGCCCCGACACGCTGGAGACGGAGCCGGAGGCGGCCGGACTCGAGACGGGCTCGCTGCCCGAAGTCGCCCACGGCCCGGAGTCGCTGGCCCAAGGCCCGGAGATCAGCGCTCCCACCCCGCGACGACGGACGGCGCGCGCACGAACGGCGGCCGTTGCGACCGACATCGTGGTACCTGATGCGGCTGCCCCACCGGGCATGGAGGAGGAGGCCCTGGCGGCACCGCGAAGAGCCACCCGCACGAGGCGCAGCGCGGCCGCGGCACCGGTCACGTCAGTCGCTGAGCCTGCCGTCGCCGAGCCCGCAGCGACGGATACCCAGCCGCGCCGTGCGCCGGCCAAGCGCTCCCCCGCTCGCAGCCGGACAGGGACTGCTGGCCAGTCCTCGACGGAGGCGATGGCAGGAAGCGCTGAGGGCACCGCGATGGCCGAAACGGCGCCCAAGCCGGCTCCGCGACGACGCGCCACCAAGCGCATCAGCGCGGCGACCGACGCGCCGGCCGACGCGGAGGAGACCCAGGGAACGTGAGGCCGCTCGTTCCTTGAGCGGCCGGCCCGCCGGAGGTCGCACCCATGGGCATCGGGCCGCCGAGGCGGCCGTCCGGCGGTGGGTCCGCGATCAGCGTCCGCCCCATGCCCTGGTCATCTCGGGGCCCGCCCAGGTCGGCAAGACGACCCTCGCCCTGGACCTCGCGCGCGGACTCCTATGCACGGACGGCGCCGAGGCGGCCCGACCGTGTGGCTCGTGCGCAGCTTGCCGTCGTGTCGACCACGGGAACCACCCGGACCTGCACCTGGTGACCCCCGAAGGGGCCGGTGGCCAGATCCGGCTGGCGGCGGTCCAGGCGCTGGTGGCCGACCTGGCGTTGAAGCCGATGGAAGGGCGATGGCGGGTCGCCCTCATCGAGCAGGCTCATCGACTCAATCCCGACGCGCAGAACGCCCTGCTCAAGACACTGGAGGAACCGGTCGGAGCGGCCGTCATCATCCTCGCTGCGGACGATCTGTCCGCTCTGCTGCCGACAGTGGTCAGTAGAGCGGCTCGCCTCCGCCTTGGACCGGTCGCCCAGGCTGCTCTGGTGAGGATCCTGGCCGAACGGGATCTCAGTGACCCGTCGCGTGCCGCCGAGATCGGTCGGCTGGCCGGAGGCCGGCCCGGCGCTGCCGTCACCCTCGCCTCCCAGCCGGAGACCATGATCGCCATCGATCGACTGGCCCGATCCCTGCTCGACCTTGCGGCGGTCAGCCGTCGGAGGCGCCTGGCCGCGGTGCCCGGTCTGCTTTCCGATGCTGCGACGGTGGATGAGCCGTCGGCCAGTGGCGCATCACGGGCACGGTCGACCCCAGCTGAGCGACGACGCTCGGTCATCCGCGTCTTGAGCACGTGGCGTGAGGTCGCCCGTGACCTGTGCGTGGTCGCTTGCGGTGGCGCCGCCCAGGTCCGCCACCTGGCGCTGCTGGAGGACCTGCAGGCACTCAGCCCTCATGTCGACTACCGGGCACTCGTGGCCTTCTTGGGGCGCCTCGATGGTCACATAGCGGCCATCGAGGGATACGCCAACCCCGAGCTGACGCTGGATGTGCTCGTGCTGAGCTGGCCGTCGACCGATGGTGCGGCCAGGGCCGCGGCGTGACCGGCCCGGAGACGCAGCAGCGGTTGACCGCGACGGTCCACGGCAGTGTCCAGGGTGTCGGCTTCCGGGTCTTCGTAAGTCGGTTGGCCGACAGCCTCGGCCTCAGCGGCTGGGTCGCCAACGAGCCCGACGGCAGCGTGGCACTGGTAGCCGAGGGGTGCCCAGCGGAGCTCGCCCGGCTGGAGGCGGCCCTCCACGCCGGGCCGCCGGGGGCCAGCGTCAAGGACGTGCGCGTTCAGCTCGAACGGGCGGCTGGGAGTCACACCGGTTTCCGCATCAGGTCGCGTGCCCATCCCGGCGACTGAGCAGGCGGGCTTCAGTGGGACAGGTCGGCGCGGCGGGGGCGGGATGTCGTGCCGGATGGGCACCACAGCGCCACGGTCGTCGCTAGGAGTGCCCATCTCGTGCCGGGAGAGCCCTCAGCTGAGCACCCGGCACGAGACGTGGTCGCGAGCGCCGCTACACGGCTCCATCACGCCCCTTTGACAGGACCAGCGGAGGTCGCCGCGGCGCCGCGGGGGGAGCGGCGATGTCGTGTCGGATGGGCACCACAGCGCCACGGTCGTCGCTCGTGGTACCCACGCCATGGTCCCTGCACCTGCGCTGCCCACCGCCTTGACCGGATCGCCGGCAGAGTACCTCCCTTGCAGGGCACGGTCACCAGTCTCGACTCCGCCAGGGAGCTTGGCTTAGCTCTCTTCTATCCGGCAGACGACCATCTCTGACCCGGCGGCCGGGATGGCTTCCGCACGCGGCAACGATGCCCGCCACGGCGCGCCCCTCAGGGCGGCTGGCAATCGAGTGGCGCATGGGCTGCGTCCACTGCCCTCGAAGGTAAGGGCTACGTCGCTCCCGTCGCGCTGGAGGTGGATCCTGATCCAGGTCTGGTTGTTGTCCTCAGCCGTCTCGCTCCATTGGTCCAACGGATCGGCGGTCGCACACACGAGGTAGTCCCCCGACGGCACGTCGTCCAGCTTGATCCACTGCCGGGGAAGGAACCACGGATAGGTGTCGCCCCAACCGACCGAAAGTCCGACCCTGGTCTGAGTGCTGCTGGGCACGCCGCAGCCCGACTCACTGAAGACGGGGCTACTGGGGCTGCCTGGCAGCGACGCGTTGCGCGGTGTCGTGTCGAAGAAGCAGAAGCCGACCTTGCTGCCCGAGACGGCATCGCTCGCCTCCTCGGGCGGTAGGTCCAGGGGGATGAGTTCGTATGACTCGACGTCCATGACGTGCCAGTGGCTGTGACCGTCGCCGACGTCGTATTCGGAAGTGCCCGTGTCAGCAGCGCCGTTGTGCGACCCGTCCGTCCGCAGGTAGCGCTGGCGGGCGGCCATGACCGGACACTCGGGACCGTCGCAGTCCCGCTTGGCTCGAACGATGAATGGCCCGTCGCCCACGTTCAGGATGGTCGCCGTGAAGCGCAGCAGATGCCGATCCTTCGAGCTGTCGTAGGTGACTCGCATCTCGGTCAGCTTGGCCATGCGAAGGTCGGGTAGAAGGCGCGCTGGTCCGCCGGCTATCGCAGTGGACGGCGTAACCAGCCCGACGGCGGCCAAGCATGTCGCCAGGACCCACGCCCGGCTCGATCTTGAGATGCCCATCGGTGGAAGGGTACTCCCCTCGTCCAGCCGCCCGGTGTCCGGTGATGGTCCTTGATATGGTGACCGGGATATGCCAGCCAGCACGCAGGAGAAGGTCGCTCAGCTGGCGCGCGTCCAGCTGTTCGGTGGCGTGAGCCGGCCGGCCCTCGAACGCATCGCCGAGCTTGTCGGTGAGATCGACTTCTCGGCCGGCGACTACATCGTGCGACAGGGGCAGCTCGGCAACGGGCTGTACATCATCCTGTCGGGGACGGCGCGGGTCGTCCGAAGCGGGGAGGATCTGGCGCGCCTCGGACCGGGCGACTCCTTCGGAGAGCTGGCCGTCATCGATCGGTCGCCGCGCATGGCGAACGTCATCGCCGACGAGCCGGTGACCTGCTTCGGGCTCGCTTCGTGGGACCTCCTGCCGCTCCTGGAGAAGGAGCCCATCATCGCTGTGAATATGCTGCGGGAGCTGTCGTCCCGGGTGCGCTCGCTGGCCGGCATGCACCATCGCCACTAGCCCGAGAGCTGGATGGATAGGGACGAGCTGGTCGACACCCTGGCGGGCATGGCCCTCTTCGCTGACCTCGGTCGGGTGCGGCTCCAGGAGGTCGCCCACACCTTCATCGAGGATTCCTTCTCCGCTGGGCAGCGCGTGCTCAGACAGGGTTTCTCGGGCACCGGCTTCTACGTCATCCTCGACGGTCAGGTCGCGGTCCGCATCGACGGCACCGACCGGGCGACGCTGGGCAAGGGCGACTTCTTCGGCGAGATGTCACTCCTGCTGGGCGAGGCACCGGTGGCTGACGTGGTCGCGCTGGCGCCTTTGCGAGTGCTCCAGCTGGGTGGCCCTGACCTCGAGTCGTTCCTGAAGCGCCACCCCGAGGTCATGTTCCGGATGCTCCAGTCGTTGGCACGACGATTGCGCACTGCCAACACGCGCCAGTCATGACCGCTGACCAGACACCCGGCCGGCCGTTCCCGCCGGGCGACTATCCGGTCGTCGTGGTCGGTAGTGGGCCGGGTGGCATCCAGGCCAGCTACACGCTCCGAGGCCTTGGCGTGGAGCATGCACTGCTGTCGGCTGACGACGCGCCCGGCGGCATGTTCCGCTCGTTCCCTTTCTTCCAGCGCCTGCTCAGCTGGACCAAGCCACATGCGCCTCATCCGGTCGGCAGCCGGCCTTTCGAGTGGTACGACTGGAACAGTCTCCTCGGCGATAAGCCGGCCCACTCGGCGATGATGGTCGGGGTCATGAGGGGGGACTCGGACTTCCCGACCCGACTGGAGATGGAGACGGGCATCGCCAGGTTCGTCGAGCGGACCGGCCTGCGCATCCGCCAGGGCTGCCGCTGGGAGGCCACCCGCCAGGAAGCTGAGCGGTTCGTGCTCTCCACCAGCGACGGCGAGTACCGCTGCCGGGTAGCGGTCTTCGCGGTCGGCGTGGCCCGCCCGTGGAAGCCCGACCAGCCGGGCTTCGAGCACGTGCCGCACTACGTGGCCACGCGCTCGGCCGAGACGTACGCCGGAAGACGCCTGTTCATCGCGGGCAAGCAGAACTCCGCCTTCGAGCTGGCCAGTGGGCTCTTACCCTGGGCGAGCTCGATCATCCTGGCTTCGCCAAGCCCGGCCAGCCTGTCCATCAACCTTCACTCGCTGGGCGGCATCCGGGCCCGTTACGTGCAGCCCTGGGAAGACGCCAACCTGGGCAACGGGGTCTACATCA
>JACCYW010000211.1 GCA_013696275.1 Chloroflexota bacterium
GGATGGTGTCGCCGATGCCCTCGGCGAGGAGGATGGCCAGACCGGCGGTGGAGGCGACGACGCCCTTCATGCCCAGGCCCGCCTCGGTCAGGCCCAGGTGCAGCGGGTAGTCGCACACCGGCGCCAGACGGCGGTAGACATCGACCAGGTCCTGCACACCCGAGACCTTGGCGCTGATGATGATCCGGTCGTGGCCCAGACCGGTCTCTTCCGCCGACTCGGCCGAGCGGAGCGCCGACTGGATCATCGCCTCGATCATCACGTCGCGCGAGTCGAGCGGCACCGGCAAGCGCGCGTTCTCATCCATCAGCTCGGTCAGCAGCATCTGGTCGAGCGAGCCCCAGTTGACGCCGATGCGCACCGGCTTGCCGTTGTCGATGGCGGCGCGCACGATGGTCGTGAAGTTGGCGTCGTGATGCTTGCTGCCCACGTTGCCCGGGTTGATGCGATATTTGTCCAGCGCGCGCGCCATCGCCGGAAACTCGATCAGCAGCTTGTGGCCGTTGTAGTGGAAATCACCCACGATGGGCGCTCCGATACCCAGGCCACGGACCTTGCGCACCATCTCGGGCACGGCCGTGGCTGCCTCATCCGTGTTGACCGTGACGCGCACCAGCTCACTTCCGGCGTGAGCCAGCGCCGCGACCTGGAGCGCCGTGCCGTCGTCATCAGCGGTGTCCGTGTTGGTCATCGACTGGACGACCACCGGGTGACGTGATCCGACCAGCACGCCTGCGACATCTACGGTCACCGTCTCTCGTCGGCCGGGAAGGTGCGGTTCGCCCTCGATGAGCACCCGGTCCGGTAGCGGAGTGACCGTCAGGTCCCGCCCAGGCGCTGTATGTCGAAGAACGTGATCCACGCCAGCAGCGCCATCAACAGCACGAACCCGGTCAGATAGACCGCTCTCTCCAGGGCCGGGCTGATGCGGTTGCCGCTGACCGCCTGGAGCAGGGAGACGGCGACACGGCCGCCATCCATGGGCGGGAACGGCAGAGCGTTGATGACGGCGAGGTTGGCCGACAACAATCCCACCAGCCAGAATAGGAACGTGGGCGGCAGCTCCGTGCGCACGACGCCCACCGCGCCGACGATACCGACCGGCCCCGAGACCTGCGGATCGGAGAGGTCCGTGATCAGGTCGCGCAGGCCACGCAGGATGAGGGTCGAGGCATCGATCGTACGCCGGAAGCCTGTCGCGACGGCGTCGGCCGGATCACGCTGGATGTCCTCCCGCGGGACCTCGTTGAAGATCACGCCGAGAGCACCTTCAGTGGCGGCCCGCTCGGGCGAGCGAAGGGTCACCGGGATGTCCTCCACTGTGCCGTCGATGTGGCGGATGGTGAGCGTCACTTCCCGGCCGGCATGCTGGCGCAGATAGACGCCCTGGGGCGTCTCGCCGTTGCGCAGATCGATATTGTCGAAGACCGGGAAGCGCTGCCCGTCGATGGCCACGATCAGGTCGCCACTCATATCCAGGACGGGCCGCCCTTCGGCGTCGGTACCGGTCTGCTGCGCCCCGGTCAGACCGACCTGCTCGGCCGGCGAGCCTGACGTCACGGTCCCGATGCGAGCGTTGGCGAGCGGATCGGCCACGCCGGCGATGACGGAGAACAGGAGGAACGCGATGAGCATGTTCATGACCACGCCGGCCAGAAGGATGACCAGCCGCGTGGCCAGACGCTGGTTGACGAAGGCGCGCGGATCGTCCGACTCGCCCTCCTCCCCTTCGAGTCGAACGAAACCGCCGATAGGCAGCCAATTCAGCGTGTAGACAGTCTCGTGGTCGCGACCCAGGACCCTGGCTCGGGGTGGAAAGCCGATGCCGAACTCATGCACGCGCACCTTGGCCCGGCGGGCCACGATGAAGTGGCCGAATTCATGGATGACCACCAGGACGACCAGGATCACCAGCAGCAGCACGATGTTGATGACGCCGTTCAGGGCGCCTTCCACGAGGCCCATCGGTCAGCCGGCCGAACGGTAGGAGGCGTCGCTGGCCCAGGCGCGAACCTCAGCATCGAGGCTCAGCAAGGCGGCCAGGTCCGGCTCACCAGCAGCGCCACCGAACCGTGCGACAGCATCCTGCGCCATCTCCCAGATACCGGGCAACGGCAGGTCGCCATCAAGGAATCTGCGCACGGCCACTTCGTCGGCGGCGATCAGGGCGGCGGTCGCCCACGGACCCTGCTCGCCGGCCGCACGGGCGGTCGCCAGGGCCGGGAACGAGCCGGGTTCGACCGACTGGAAGTGGAGCTTGCCGTGGACCGCGAGATCGAGCCGGGGGGCGGGACCGGCCACGCGGCGTGGATAGGTCAGCGCGTATTGGATGGGGATACGCATGTCAGGAAGTCCGAGCTGAGCCTTGAGGGACCCGTCCACGAACTCGACCAGCGAGTGCACAAGGCTCTGGGGATGGATGACGACATCGATGCGGGGATATGCGACATCGTACAGCCAGTGCGCCTCTATGACCTCCAGACCTTTGTTCATCAGCGTCGCCGAATCGATGCTGATCTTGCCACCCATGCTCCAGGTCGGATGGGCCAGGGCATCGGCTGGCGTGACACTCGCCAGTGCGTCGACGGAGCGCCCGAGGAAAGGTCCGCCCGAGGCCGTCAGGATGAGTCGCGAGACGGTGTCGAGATCCTCGCCCGCCAGACACTGCCAGATGGCCGAATGCTCCGAGTCGATGGGCCGCAGCCAGGCGAGCGGATCGGCCAGCGCAGGGGACCCACCGGCCATGGCCGCGCGAGCGGCCAGGGCGTGCGCCCGGGGCATCACCAGATGGCCGCCCGCGACCAGGGTCTCCTTGTTGGCCGTTGCCACGATCTTGCCCGCGTCGAGCGCGGCGAGCACGGGCACCAGGCTGACGATGCCCCCGGTCGCCACGATGACCATGTCCACGTCATCGCGCACGGCCAGTCGCGACAGGGCGTCACCGCCGCGCTCGAGGACGGCGCCCACAGGTAGCTCCACGCGCCGAGCGGCCTCCGGATCAGCCATCGCGATGGCGCGGGGGGTGGTCTGCGCCGCCTGACGGCTCAACGTCTGGTGGTCCGATCCCGCCGCCAGGGCGATCACGCGGAACCGATCACGCGCAGCGCCAAGCACTTCCAGCGTCTGCCGCCCGATGGACCCGGTCGAGCCGAGGAGCGCTACTCGCGTCGGCGCGGCGTCGGCAGTCATGGCGCTGCCCCGACCCCTGGCGGGGGCAGCCAGGTCAGGGCGACATACATGGCGGGCGCGGCGAAGAGGAACGAATCGATGCGATCCAGGATCCCGCCGTGGCCCGGGATGAGCGCGCCTGAGTCCTTGGCCCCGGCGGCACGCTTCAGCAGCGACTCGGCTACATCGCCAGCCTGCGCCGCGGCGGCGATGAGCGATCCGAGCAGGAGTCCGACCACGAGATGCTGGCCGGCCCCCCAAGCGAGCGCGCCCGCGACAGCCATCGCCGCGACCAGCCCGCCGACCACCCCGGCCCACGTCTTCTGGGGCGAGATATGGCTCAGGAATGGCCGCCGACCGAGCGTCCTTCCGGTCACGAAGGCTGCCGTGTCGTAGCTCCATACGGTCAGCACCAGGATCAGCAGCCAGGTGCGACCGGCATCGAGCAAGCCACCCAGTGGTGCACCGGCGGGTACCACTGGGGCCACCGCCAGGATGCCTGGCAAGAACGCCAGCAGCGCGACGTAGAGAGGGGCGAAGGATGTGCCCACCCAAGCCAGGAAACCGTCCCGTGCCACCGGACGCCGGAAGGCGAGCACGGCCGCCAGGAGCACGACCAGCGCTACCGCGCCGAAGGCCGACCCGACTTGATGATGGGCCAGACCGAGGCCCAGCACAGCCAGCGGCGGCACGCCCAGACCGACGATCCGCTCCACGGGCAGCCCCGCGGCGGCTACGAGTCGGCTGGCCTCACGGCCACCGATGAGGGCCAGGCCAGCCACCCCCAGCGACAACCAGGGCTGGCCCGCCAGGAACACGACGATGACGACCGAGGCGAGCACACCCGCCGACAGCACCCGCCGGCGGAGCATGGCCGTCCCGGTCGGGCTAGCGGCCGAAGCGACGTGAGCGGCGTGCGTACTCGGCCAGGGCCGCATCGAAGGCGTCGGTGTCGAAGTCCGGCCAATACAGGTCGCTGAAGTAGAGCTCTGCATAGGCGGCTTGCCAGAGCAGGAAGTTGCTGACCCGCTGGTCGCCCCCGGTGCGGATGAGCAGATCCAGCTCCGGAAAGTCGGGTGTGTACAACCGAGCGGCGATGGCCGCCTCATCTACCTCGCCAGCGGACAGGCCGTCCGTGATGCAGCGCCGCGCGGCATCCACGATCTCGCACCGGGCGGAATAGTTGAAGGCCACGTTGAGCACCATCGACGAGCCCGCCTCCGTCTCGCTGAGCGCCTCCTCGATCGACTCCCGGGTAGCATTGGAGAGCTCCTCCATCCTGCCCAGGAGTCGGACGCGTACACCCTGGCGGACAAGATCGGGGGTGTAGTCGCGGATGGCGCCGTCCAGCAGGGCGAAGAGGGTCTCCACCTCGGCCGAGGCGCGCTGCCAGTTCTCGCGGCTGAAGGCGAAGATGGACAGGACGGCCGCGCCGCGCTGCTGCGCACGCTCGACGATGGGCCGGATGGCATCGACCCCCGCCGCGTGGCCCTCCGCCTCCGCGACGCCACGCTCACGCGCCCAGCGGCGATTGCCGTCCATGATGATGGCTACGTGGCGCGGGACAGGATCCGCATCGCTGGACTGGCGCGCCGCGGTCTCGCCGGGCGCTGCCTCGATGGCGGTCACTAGACCTCCATGATCTCCTGTTCCTTGACCCTGCCAACGCGGTCCACCTCGGCCGTCCATCGGTCGGTCAGCGCCTGGACGTGATCGTGATCGCGCCGCGCCTCATCCGCTCCGACCTCGCCATCACGCTCACGCCGGCGGACCTCATCGGTCGCCTCCCGGCGGTGATTCCGCACCTCTACGCGCGCCTGCTCCATGCGCTTGTGGACAAGCTTGACCAACTCCTTGCGGCGGTCTTCCGTCAACGGCGGGATATTGAGCCGGACGACCGTCCCGTCCACATTCGGGACGAGCCCCAGGTCGCTCTTCTGGATGGCCCGTTCGATGGCCCCCAGGACGCTCCGATCCCAGGGTTGGATGACGATGCTGTTGCCCTCCGGCACGGACAGGCTGGCCAATTGATTGAGCGCCGTAGGGGTGCCGTAGTACTCCACCTGGAGCCGCTCGACGAGCATCGTCGAGGCACGCCCCGTGCGGACCGCGTTCAGATCACGCTCCATGGCATCGACCGCACGGGCCATGCGCGTCTCGACGGTGGCCGATCCGACTTCGCTCATGAATCACCTCCGTGGATGAGGGTGCCCACATCCTCGCCCATCGCGGCGCGCCGGATGTTGTCAGGCTCGTTGAGGTCGAAGACCACGATGGGCAGGTGGTTCTCCATGCACAGCGAGATGGCCGTGGCATCGAGCACCGCCAGGCGGTCGGCCAGGACCTGGCTATAGAGCAGTCGCTCATGGCGCTGGGCATCGGGGTGGAGGAGCGGATCGGCGGTGTAGACGCCGTCCACCTTGGTCGCCTTGAGCAGGACCTCGGCGCCTACTTCCACGGCCCGCAGCGCGGCCGCCGTATCGGTCGTGAAGTACGGATTGCCCGTGCCTGCGGCGAGGAGGACGACGCGACCCTTCTCCAGGTGACGCATGGCGCGGCGTCGGATGTAGGGCTCGGCGACCTCGTTCATGGCGATGGCCGACATCACGCGGCTGTCTACGCCGGCCTTCTCCAGAGCATCCTGCAGTGCCAGGGCGTTCATGACCGTGGCCAGCATGCCCATGTAGTCAGCCGTCGCGCGGTCCATGCCCTTCGCCGCGGCAGCCAGGCCGCGGAAGATGTTGCCGCCTCCGACCACGATGGCCATCTCCACACCATCGTTCCGGGCGGCGCCTACCTGGCCGGCGATGAAGGCGCAGACGGCGGGGTCGACCCCGTACCGCCGGTTACCGAGCAGCGCCTCGCCGGAGATCTTGAGCAGGATGCGGCGATAGCGACCGCGCGATGGGCCATCGGCGCTGAGCGCCTCGGTCGCCAGGGCGGGACTCACAGCTCTTCCCCGAGCGCGTATCGCTCGAAGCGGCGGACCCTGATGTTCTCGCCGATGCGCGCCACCGCGTCAGTGATGAGCTGACCGACGGTCTGGTCCGAGTCGCGGAACGGTTGTTCCGTCAACACCACCTGCTCGTACCACTTGCGCAGTTGGCCATCCACGATGCGCTCCCGTATCGCGGCCGGCTTGTCCTTCGTGGAGGCATCGGCCGCCAGTTCCTGGCGCTTGCTCGCCAGGGCGTCAGGGGGGATCGACTCGATGGTCGTATAGCGCGGCGCCAGTCCGGCGACCTGCATGGCCAGATCACGGACCAGCTTCTGGAAATCGTCCGTACGGGCCACGAAGTCGGTCTCGCAATTGACCTCGATCAGCACGCCCACCCGTCCACCGGTGTGGATGTAGCTCGAGACCAGACCTTCGCGCGCCTCGCGACCAGCCTTGCTGGCGGCAGCGGCCTGTCCGCGCTCGCGAAGTAGCGCCACTGCCCGCGCGATGTCGCCGTCGGTCTCCTCGAGCGCACGCTTGCAGTCCATGAACCCGGCGCTGGTCAGCTCGCGCAGTTCCTTGACCTGCTGGGGACTGATCTTGGTGGCCATCGGTCAGCTCGCTCCGGTCGCCGCATCGGACCTTTCGGTCGGCGCATCCTGGTTGCTGGCCGAGGCCGCCTCGGACACGAGGCCATCCTCCGGCAGCAGGCTGGTCTCCTCTTCGTCAGGCTCAGGCTCGAAGCTGAAGGTCTCCCCGGCGGCCAATGCGGCCACCATCTCGTCGCTCGCTTCTTCCGCCTCGCTGATCGCGGCGCCGTCAGTCATCGGCTCGCTGGCGGCGCGTGAGGCACGCTGTCCGAGCCCCTCGACTGCCGCATCGCTGACCAGGCGGCAGAGCAACCTGATGGCCCGGATGGCATCGTCGTTGGCCGGGATGATGTAGTCGATGTAGTCCGGGTCGACATTGGTATCGCCGGTACCGATGACCGGGATCTCCAGCTTGCGCGCCTCGGTCACGGCGATGTGCTCACGGTGCGGGTCGATCACGAACATCGCGCCGGGCAACCGCTTCATGCGGCGGATGCCGCCCAGTGTCCGCTGGAGCTTGGCCATCTGATCAGTGAGCCGAGAAGCCTCCTTCTTGGTGAGCCGCTCGAACTCCCCGTTCTGCTGCCGGGCCTCGAGCTGTTCGAGCAGGCCAAGCCGCTTGCGGATGGTCACGAAGTTGGTGAGCATGCCCCCCAACCATCGCTGATTGACATACGGCATGTCAGCCCGGGTCGCTTCTTCCGAGACGGGCTCCTGGGCCTGCTTCTTGGTGCCGACGAACAGGATGGAGTCGCCGCCAGCGACCGTGTCGGTGGCGAAAGCCAGGGCGGCATCGAGGCGACGAACGGTCTGCGCCAGATCGATGATGTGGATCCCGTTGCGTTCCGCGAAGATGTACGGTCGCATCTTGGGATTCCAACGCCGGGTCTGATGACCGAAGTGGACGCCGGCCTCCAGGAGCTGGCGCATGGAAACGGACGGCATGGACTGGCGGACCTCCTGTACGGTTGGACCTCCGCACGCTTCGTGTCCGCGGACCAGTCCGGCGCTAGTGCGCCTGACGGCACCCCCGCGGGGAGCGGCGTGCGTGTGTGATGGGGCGGCGAGCTTATCACAGCGCCCCCTCCCGGCTGCCGGTCAAGCGCCTCTCGCGGGTTCCGGCCGGACGATCGTCCCTGTATCGCGGTCCCTCTGATAGGGCGAGACGCCGCGCCCTAATAGGGCGAGACGCCGCGGAGGTGGCGCAGCTCGGGCACGTCGGATGCGCCCGGCCGCCAAGCCCGTGCATCAACCACCACCAGATCCACCCGCCACGGCAGTCGCTCGAGCGCACGACCATCCGGCAGCGTCCGCTGGCGCAGCAGGGTCATCGCTGCGCGATAGACGCGACCGATCTTGGCGCCATCTATCGTCTCTTCCGGCGCCCCGAAGCGAGTGCTGGTCCGGCTCCGGACCTCGACGAACACGATGGTCGCCGGAGTCCCGGGTTCTCGAGCGATCAGGTCAAGCTCATCTCGACCGACGCGCACGCTGGCCGCCAGTATCGACCAGCCCTGCTCGATCAACCAGTCCGCCACCAGCGCCTCCGCGCCGTCACCGTGCCGCCGGCGAGGCGTCCGACGATCGGGAGCGGGCTCGCGCGACGGACGGCCAGACTCCATGCGGACAGGCTACCCGGTGCGGCTTATCGGCCGGTCACCACTGCCCTCCGCCGCTCAGCCGCCGTGCTCAAGTGGAGACGAGCATGGCCAGCGACCCGTCCGCGCCCGGGAGTCGTGCGACCGGGCCAGCACCCTCCGGCTGCAACGCCTCGTCCTCGTGGAACAGCGGGTCCGTGGCATCCAGCTCGAAGGTCAACTGGTCACCCTCGATGAGCGCTCTGATGCGCGCATAGGTCCGCCGATGATGGGGTGATGGGCCATGCACGGCCAGCGCTGCGATGTGATCGCGTGTCGTGTATCCGGCGTTGTTCTCCCAGCCATAGCCTGGGTAACGGACGGACAACCGACGCATCAGCCGATCGCGCGTGACCTTGGCGATGATGGAGGCACAGGCGATGGCATAGGACGAGGCATCCCCGTCGACGATGGCCGTGTACGGCCCCACATGCGCCTCGAAGCCAGCGATCTTGCGACCGTCGACCAGGACATGGTCATAGCCGTGGATGCGACGCAGCGCACGAAGCATGGCCAGATGCGCGGCGTGGTAGATGTTGAGCCGCTCGATCTCCGCGACCGAGGCAGCACCCACGCCCCAGGCGAGGACCCTGGACTGGACGCGGCGCACGACAGCCTCGCGCTGGCGCGCCGAGAGCGTCTTGGAGTCGCGCACACCCACCACCTTGTGGCAGTTCGGCCTGACCAGCACAGCAGCGGCGACGACCGGGGCGCACAGCGCACCCATCCCGACCTCGTCGACACCTACGACTCGCAAGGAGCCCTGCTTCCAGAGCGATCGTTCGGCGCGCAGGTGGGGCACTCGCGGCACGCTGGCATCCTACCGCGCGGCCGGCACGAACGCTGGCGCACTCCGCCGGTGAGCCGATGCGGCGACGGGCTGAGTCCCTAGACCCGCCGCTCGCGCAGTGTGGCAGCCTTACCGATGCGCTTGCGCAGGAAGTACAGCTGCGCCCGACGCGCGACGCCGTGGCGCACCACCTCGATGCGATCGATGCGGGGCGAGTTGATCTTGAACGTCCTCTCGACGCCAACGCCACTGCGCAGCGCACGCACGGTGATCGACCGGCCGATACCGCCGCCACGCAGCCGCATGACCGTGCCCTCGAAGATCTGGACACGCTCACGAGTGCCCTCACGCACCTTCACGGCGACCCTTACGGTGTCACCGCTGGCCAGCTCTGGCAGGTCGGTCCGGATCTGATCGGCGACGATGTCGTCGAGGACGGTCAAGGGTCACTCTCGCTGGCGTGATGCGCTGGCCGGACACGTGCTCACGTCGCGTCCGCCTGGGTGGGGTGGATGGCGGAGTATAGGACCTCAGCTGGGCTCGCGCACATCGGGCCGCAGGTCGGGCCGGACCAGACGTGTGCGCCGCACCGCCTCGTCACGCCGCCACCGTTCGACCTGCCCGTGGTGGCCGCTCAGCAGCACCGGGGGAACGCCCTGGCCGAGGAACTCGGCCGGGCGGGTGTACTGGGGATACTCC
>JACCYW010000234.1 GCA_013696275.1 Chloroflexota bacterium
AGGCGGTGACGGACCTCTTCCCGGGCACCCGCCTGGGCATCGGGCCGGCCGTCAGGGATGGCTTCTACTACGACTTCGAGCTGCCGCGACCACTGACCCCGGAGGACCTCGCCAGCATCGAGCAGCGGATGGCGGCATCCATCGGCGCAGACCACCGCTTCGAGCGAGCGGTGCTGGATCCCGACGCCGGGCGCGCCTTCTTCGCGGCGCACGGTCAGCCCTACAAGGTCGAGATCCTAGACGACCTTCGCTCGGCAGCGGCCGCAGCTGGCGCGGCACCGCCGGAGGTCTCGACCTACCAGCATGGCCCCTTCATCGACCTGTGTCGGGGACCCCACGTCGCTTCCACCGGCGCAATCGGACCGCTCAAGCTGCTGAGCGTCGCTGGGGCTTACTGGCGGAGCGACGAGAAGCGGCCCATGCTCCAGCGCATCTACGGCACGGTGTGGTCGACCCAGGAAGAGCTGGAGCGGTACCTCTGGCGGCGAGAAGAGGCCAGGAAGCGCGACCATCGGCGGCTGGGCGTCCAGCTCGACCTGTTCAGCTTCCATGACGTCTGCCCCGGCTCAGCCTTCTGGCATCCCAAGGGTCAACGCATCTGGCGGACGCTCGAGGGCGCGATGCGCGAGCTCCAGGACCGATACGGATACGACGAGATCTCCACGCCCATCCTCGTCAACCACCGCCTGTGGGAGCAGAGTGGCCATTGGGGGCACTACAAGGAGAACATGTTCGTCGTCGACGTCGAGGGCCAGGACTACTCCTTGAAGCCGATGAACTGCCCCGAGAGTACCTTCGTATATCGAAGCCGCGTGCGCTCGTATCGCGATCTGCCGCTGCGTTACGCGGAGTACGGTCGTTTGCACCGCAACGAGCGCTCCGGGACCCTGCACGGGTTGACACGGGTCCGCCAGTTCATCCAGGACGACGCTCATGTGTTCGTGCGTCCCGACCAGTTGGCCGACGAGATCCGCGCGCTCTTCGAGATGGCGCGCGAGACGTATGGCTGGTTCGGCCTGGAGCCGCGCTACGTCTTCGCCACCAAGCCGGATGATGCGCTCGGCGACCCTGAGGCCTGGGAGCGAGCCGAGGGACTCATCCGAGAGGCTCTCGATGCGTCAGGCGTGACCTACGGCGTCAAGCCCAAGGACGGCACCTTCTACGCGCCCAAGATCGATATCTACGTCGATGACGCGCTTGGTCGCGAGTGGCAGATGGCCACCGTGCAGGCGGATCTGGTGATGCTGCCCGAGCGCTTCGACCTGACGTACATCGACGAGCATGGGCAGGAGCAGCGCCCCATCGCCATCCACCGCGCCATATATGGCTCACTGGAGCGCTTCATCGCCATCATCACCGAGCACTTCGCTGGTGCCTTCCCGTTCTGGTGTGCGCCGGTCCAGGCTGTGGTCGTGCCCATCGCCGATCGGCACAACGACGCCGCCATCGAACTCGCCGCCGTGCTCAAGGGGCACGGCCTGCGGGTCGATGTCGATGACTCCCAGAACCGGATGCAGAACAAGATCCGCCTGGCGCAGGAGCAGAAGGTGCCCTACATGCTCGTACTTGGCGATCGGGAAGTGGCGGCGCGTACCGCCGCGCCAAGGACCAGGGCAGGCGAGCAACAGGTGGCCGAACCATGGCTGGCGCTCGCCGAGCGCTTGTCCGCCGAGGCTCGCGACCGTCGGCCGTCGTGAGCCGCCGCCGACCGGTCGCCGGCCGATGGGCGCCGCCCGGTTAGCATCGTCGTGATGACAACGCCGCGCCGTCTCGCGCCGGCCAGCCTGATAGCCGTGGTCTTCGCCGTGGCCGGATGCGTCACCGTCTCTCCAGCCGTGCCGACCCAGGATGCCAGCTCAGGCCTGGATGACACACCCGGCGTCGTCGCGTCTCCCTCCCCGACGCCGGCCCAGACCCAGACGCCGGCTCAGGCCTCGAGCCCGACCCCGACGTCGAGCCCAAGCCCGGATGCGACGGCCACCGGCCGGTCAACGGCTTCCGCGCCACCGCTTGCCTCGCTGCCCGCTGGGACAGCGACGCCATCCATCCCGGCCAGCCCGGCCTCGCCATCGGCGGTCCCATCGCTGACCGACGGAGCGTCCACCTCGCCGTCAGCCCAGGGCTCGGGCTCGTTGGTGCCCGGTACCGGCTTCGAGGCGGATATGCCGATCTTCGAGGACGACTTCTCACGCCCGAGCACCGACTGGGGGAGGGGCGAGTTGGACCAGGGCTCGCTCGACTATCAGGACGGCACATTCGTCATCGAGTTCGCGCAGGCGCAAGCCAGCCTGTGGAGCCGCCGCAGCTTCGGGGCGGCCTGGGATGTGGTGCGGGTGAGCGGATCCCTCGACATCGGGAGGCAGGCGGATACGGCCGAGGGAGCGGCCGGATTGATGTGCGGCAACGAGGCCGGTGATCACGTGGGCGGGCTGGTGAACTCGGCCGGTGAATGGGTCTTCTTCACCATCGAGGACGCGGCGACCAGCCCGCTCGGGCGGGGACTGCTGCCGACCACCGATGCTGACGGCCGCTACGACCTCGGGCTGGAGTGCGCCGGGACCGACACCGGGGCGTTGCGGCTGAGATTGACCGTCGGTGGCCAGGAAGTGGCCGTCTTCGAGCGCGTCGACGCTGGGCTGCCCACCTTCGAACGGGCCGGCATGTATGCGGAAAGCGCGGATGTCGGCTTCATCGCCATCTTCGACGACGTCGAGGTCACGGGCGGCACCGTCTTCGGTGGGTTCCCGG
>JACCYW010000238.1 GCA_013696275.1 Chloroflexota bacterium
ATACATAACACCGAAGTGCTCGGCGATCGCGCGTACATGTCGTGGTATAGCAACGGGATCGTGGCGCTGGATGTGGCCGATCCGGCCCGCCCGCGCTACGTGGGTCGCTTCGTGCCCGCGTTCCCGGGCACCGACCGAAGCTTCGGGATGTGGGGTGTTGCGGTCGATCCCGAGACGAACCTTGTCTACGCCAGCGACATCGACCAGGGCCTCTGGATCCTGCGGCCGCGCGGCGAGGCACGTGCGCTGCCCTAGCCTCCGCGGAGCATCAGACGGAACGCGCCTTGATGGTGTGGCTGTGGCGAAGATGGTGTGGCTGTGGCGAATGGCGCATCCCTCGAACGCGAGCTGAAAGCCATCCGGTTGCCACACTTGGCCCCCGCTGGCCGCGGCTTTACTGCTGCTGCTTTGCGTGAAAACGCACCACTTGTCGGTACGATCGCGAGGGACCGTGGCTCTTCCCGCCGATCTACGGCGCAGGCTGCGGCTGGACGAGCCGGGGGCGCAGGTCCGGCTCGTGGAGCACGATGACGGGCGAGTCGAACTCGTTCCTGTCGTGCCCATACGTGCGGACCAAGCCTGGTTCTGGACCGATCGGTGGCAGACCATGGAGCGACAGGCGGATGCCGACGTAGCAGCTGGACGTGTGGCGGTCGTCGACGGCGTCGACGGCCTCCTCGATCACCTCGACTCCGTTCTCGACAGGGATCGAAGTTCGAGGTCAGCGCGTCCTTCGACGGCGATTGGCGACGCCTGTCGGACAGGGAGCGCACGCTCTTCCGCAGGGCGGTTCCCCGTTTCCATGATGCCTGTGAGCGGTTTCGCGCCGATCCGGCGACCAAGTGGTCAAGGAACTTGCGCGTACGGGATGTCGAAGGCGCGCCTGGCGTCTGGGAGTTGACTTGGAGCTTTAGTGGGCCCGACGGTCGAGCGACCTTCGAATGGACGCAGATCGAGGACGAGACTGCCGTCCGATGGCGTCGCATCGGCGGTCACAGGATCCTCGGCGAGCCCTAGAGATGCGGACCTGCATGGCTGGCTGGCCCATGTCAGCGGGCCGAGCCGATCATGAACGGGGTAGACCGGGCGAGTAGCATCAGCGGTCAGTGGGGACTCATCTAGGAGGACGCAGATATGTCCCACGGCCACGCCGGCCTCGGCGAAGCCACGCCCCAGTCGACCTTCTACGAACAGGGTCGATTCGGACGCCTCTTCCCGACGCTACCGCCTTTCGCGGCCGACACGCCCCTCATCCGTGACGCCCTTGCCGAACTTGGAGCCAAGGGTGGTCCGATGGATGCGGTTGACGACCTCTCCGACCCGATAACGCTCATCACCGACCCTGCCAAGAGCGTCAACAATCCGGACAACCCGAGGATGGCCGCGGGCTTCACGTTCCTTGGCCAGTTCCTGGATCACGACATGACGTTCGACCCGACGTCCAGCTTGGCCCGTCGCCAGGACCCTGAGTCGATCCGGAACTTCCGCATCCCTGCGCTCGATCTGGACAGCGTCTACGGCAGCGGTCCGAACGCCTCGCCCCACCTCTATGACGCCACCATCGACGGAGGTCGGACCTCCTTCTTGACGGAGGCCATCCCGGGATCGGGGCAGGTATCCATCGGCGGCATGGCCCGCTTCGACGTCCCTCGGAATAGCCAGAACACGGCATTGACCGGTGACCCGCGGAACGACGAGAACCTGATCGTCTCGCAGATCCAGCTGGCCCTGCTGCGTTTCCACAACAGGGTCGTCGCCGATGTCAAGGCCGAGCTTGGCGCTGGCTACACACTGGGTGAGATCTTCGCCGAGGCACAGCGTGTGGTGCGCTGGCACTACCAGTGGATCATCGTCCACGACTTCTTGCCCAAGAGCGTCGGCAACGCCACGGTCGATGGTGTGCTTACCGACGGCCCCAAGCACTTCAAGTGGCGTAATGATCCTTTCATACCGGTCGAGTTCTCCGTGGCCGCCTACAGGTTCGGACACAGCCAGGTCCGGCCCAGCTATCGAGGCAACTTCGGGACCAGTGCGAC
>JACCYW010000275.1 GCA_013696275.1 Chloroflexota bacterium
AGCACGACGCGGTGAAGCTTGCTCGGGCCATCGAACGCAAGTCTCGAGAAGAGGCTGAGGAACGTGCTCGTGACGTCGTGGTCACAGCCATCCAGCGCGTCATGGTCGACCACACGGCCGAGATGACTGTCTCGGTCGTACCCATCCCTTCGGACGAGATGAAGGGCCGCATCATCGGTCGCGAGGGCCGCAACATCCAGGCCCTGGAGCAAGCCACCGGCATCGACCTGATCATAGACGACACGCCCGAATCGGTGCTCATCAGCGGCTTCGATCCGGTCCGCCGTGAGGTCGCCCGGATCGCCTTGGGTAAGCTCATATCGGACGGCCGCATCCACCCGGGCCGCATCGAAGAGGTCGTCGACAAGGCGCGCGCCGAGGTCGAGTTGGTGATGCGTCAGGCCGGCGAGACGGCTGCCTACGAGGTCGGCGTACCGGGCCTGCCAGCTGAGATCGTGCGCCTGTTGGGGCGCCTGCGCTACCGCACCAGCTACGGCCAGAACGTGCTCAAGCACGTCGTCGAGACGGCCCATCTGGCCGCCTCCATCGCCGGTGAGATCGGCGGCGATATCCAGATCGCCAAGATCGGCGGGCTGCTGCATGACATAGGCAAGGCGGTGGACCACGAGACGGAAGGGCCGCATGCTGCCATCGGTGCTCAGATCGCCGCGCGACACGGCTTGCCGATGAAGGTCATCAACTCGATCGCCGCCCACCATCAGGAGGTCGAGTACGCCTGCCTGGAGGCGCCCATCGTGCAGATCGCCGACGCCATCAGCGCGAGCCGGCCCGGAGCACGTGGTGAATCGTCCGATGCGTACCTGAAGCGGCTGGAGGATCTCCAGGCCATCGCCGATAGTTTCTCCGGCGTGGAGCGATCGTTCGCTGTGCAGGCCGGACGCGAGGTACGCATCCTGGTGCGGCCGGAGGAGATCGACGACATGGCCTCGATGAAGCTGGCCAGGGACATCGTCCGAAAGATCGAGGAGTCGATGACCTACCCGGGTCAGATCAAGGTCACCGTGATCCGCGAGACACGCGCGGTGGAGTACGCCAAGTAGGCCCGGACAGGCGTCCGGTCGGGGAGATAAGAGCCGCCGACCGGCTTCCGGCGTCACCGACCGTGGCCGCTCCGGGCGTCCTCAGGGTGTTGATGGTCGGCGACCTCATCGGCAAGCCCGGTCGAAACCTGCTCGAGCGCGAGTTGGCGGGCCTGCGGCATGAGCGGGGCATCGATTTCGTGGTGGCCAACGGCGAGAACGTAGCCGGTGGCATGGGCCTGACCGTCTCGACCGCTGATGCCCTGCTGGAAGCGGGCGTGGATGTCATCACCAGCGGCAACCATATCTGGGACAAGCGGGAGATCTATCCCGCCCTGGACAGCGAGGAGCGCATCCTGAGGCCGCTCAATTACGGGGAGCTTGACGTGCCGGGTCGCGGCTGGGGCACATTCCACGCTCAGGATGGGACGGAGCTGGCCGTCATCAACGCTCAGGGCCGGACCTACATGCAGCCGATCGAGAACCCGTTCACGACACTCGATGCCCTGCTCGATGGCGGCGCCTCGGAACTGCCGGTCGTGCGCCTGGTGGACTTCCACTGTGAGCTGACCAGTGAGAAGACGGCTTTCGGGATCTACCTGGATGGGCGGGTGAGCGCTGTGTGCGGCACTCATACGCACGTGCCCACCGCGGATGAGCGCATCCTGCCCAGAGGCACCGCCTACGTGAGTGATCTGGGGATGACCGGACCGATCGATTCGGTCATCGGTTTCGACCCGGCTACTGTCCTGCCGCGCTTCTTGAACGGACTGCCGACGCGCTTCGAGGTCGGCACCGGTCCCGTCATCCTGAACGCTCTCCAGATCGACATCGATGCCACCAGCGGCGCAGCGCTGGCGCTGCAGCGGATCTCTCGGCTCGTGGACGGCTGACGACGCTAGATGCGCCAGCTTCCCGTCCTCGACCTTCCGATGCCGCCCGCGGCTGCACTCCAGCCAGCGCGCCGGCCATCGGCACCCACCCCGGAGCTGGTCGAGTACGTGACCGACGATGTGGTCATGCCGCGCTTCCATATCTGGACGCTGGGATGCCAGATGAACCGGTCCGATTCCGAGGAGATGGCAGGCGCCTTGGTGGCGGCTGGCTGCAGCGAGGCCGAGGGGATGGCTACAGCCGACCTGATCGTCATCGACACTTGCGCCATCCGAGAGTCGGCCGAGCAGAAGGTCATCGGCCGGATGGGCGTCCTCGGTCGGGCCAAGGAGGCCGACCCGAGCCTGAGGGTCGTGCTGACCGGCTGCTCGGTCAGGGACGGTGATCAGGGCGCTCTGAAGCGCCGCTATCCGGCGGTGGACCTCTTCCTGCGTCCCGATCAGCAGACTGAACTCGTGGCACGGCTCGGGCTGGCCGGCGCCACCACCGCCGATCGGCTACCGCACGCCCGCGCGACCGCGGTCGCGGCTGGGGCCGTTCGCCGTCAAGACCCTATCAGCGCCTGGTTGCCCATCATCTACGGCTGCGACAAGACGTGCACCTACTGCATCGTGCCCCTGTCACGGGGCCCCGAACGCAGCCGGCCCTACGACGACGTGCTGGCCGAGGCCCGGTCACTCGCCGAGCTGGGTTACCAGGAGGTGACGCTGCTCGGCCAGAACGTCAATTCCTATGGCCACGACCTGCCCCGCGATGCCCGCTTCGAGGGCGTGCGTGGCGGGCGACGGCTGGGCCGTTCGCTCGATCTCGATGGCCGGCCGGACTTCGCGACGTTGTTGCGGGGCATCGACGGTCATCGCGACGCGGACGGCCATCCGCGGATACCGCGGCTGAGATTCGTGACCTCGCATCCGTGGGACCTGACCGACCAGCTCATCGCGGCGATGGCCGAATGCCCATCGGTCTGTGAGCACCTCCATCTGCCCATCCAGAGCGGCGATGACGCTGTGCTCCGCCGGATGGGCCGCCAGTACACGGTGTCCGCCTATGTCGAGCTGGTCGACCGGTTGCGCGCCGCGGTGCCGGAGATGAGCGTGACGACCGACGTCATCGTCGGCTTCAGCGGAGAGACCGATGCCGCCTTCCAGCGAACGCTCGACCTGCTGAGCAGCGTTCGCTACGAGAAGGTCTTCGCGGCGGCCTTCTCGGTACGGCCGGGCACGCCCGCGGCAAGGCTGCCAGACGACGTGCCCCCGGCGATCAAGCGCGAACGCCTCAATGCACTGCTCGCGCTCCAGGAGGGCATCGGCCAGGCGGTCCACCAGCAGCAGGTGGGAAGGGTCTTCGAGGTACTAGTGGAAGGGATGCGCCGGACGGCACCGGGAGGCCACGTGGAGCCCGTCCAGCAGCTGTCCGGGCGAGACAGGCAGCACCGGCTGGTCCACTTGGATGGACCTGTCGAGCTGATCGGCCAGCGCGTACCGGTGCTCATCGAGCGGGCCGGTCCCTATGCCCTCGTCGGCCACCTCACTGCCTGAGCGAGACCACGCGCGACCGGGACGGCCCGAGGGACGACCTCCGTTAGTCGTCATCTGCGGCGCGACGGCGACCGGCAAGTCAGCCCTGGCCATCTCGCTGTGCGAGAGCATCGGCGGCCTGGAGATCGTGAGTGCCGATTCTCGGCAGGTCTACCGCGGCATGGATATCGGCACGGACAAGGTGGCCCTCGGAACGCGGCTGCGCGTGCCACATCACTGCCTCGACCTGGTG
>JACCYW010000306.1 GCA_013696275.1 Chloroflexota bacterium
CGTAGGCGTGGCCAGGTCGACCGAACATCGGCGCCGTTCGGCGCGTCCGCCCCGCTCGTGCGTGGCTGGCCAGATCCTCTGGTCCGCCGTAGGCCTCTGCCTCCACGATGGGCCCTCCACTCAAGCCGTTACGGTCCGAGCGGACCACCCAGCGACCCAGTAGTAGCGGAGCTAGTTCGAAGCTGGGGCGTTCGCAAAAGCCGCGGCCAAGTGGAACGAGTGCCCCATCGTCAACCAAGTGCTTCGCGTACGGCGGCCGGTACAAGGGGGCCGAACAGGGTGCCCATGATGGGCACCAGAGCGTCCCGGATGATCGTGCTCGGGTTCGACTCGTGCGACGCTCGAAACAGGTCGGCCGTCAGCTCGCCATCGGTGTCGGTCACGGCTGGCACGCCAGGGCCATAGAAGGATGCCAGCACGACCCATGTGCCGGCCACGATGAGAAGCGCTACGACAAGCCCCAGCACTCCGCCTATCAAGTCGTCGAGCAGCCGGTACGGCGTCAGGGCACGCGAACCACGGGTGCCCATGAACACGAGCGCGAACAGCACGACCAGGAGGACGACCGCCACGATGCCGAAGGCAAGCATCTGGACGTACGGTGCGCTCAGAGCGGTCCACTGGGTCGCCAGATAGTCGCCGACCGGCTCGGACAGGATGGCAGATGCCAAAAAGGCTATCAGCCAGGCGCCGACCGCCAGCATGCCGCGCACCGGGCCCTGGACGAAGCCGATGAAGGTCGCGCCTGCCAGAAGCAGGATGATGACGATATCGGCGCTGGTCATCGGCGCACCGTATCAGCCTCTGATGCGTGCGCCAAGCCGGTCACGCAGAGCCGCCACGATGTCCGCCGTTGCTGCCTCCGGGTCGCGATCCGTCAATGGCTGGTCTCCCGGCTCGAATCGGAGGTGGTAGCCCAGGCTGACCTCGCCTCCGGCCAGTGGCGGACCTTCCCACCGGTCGAATAGGCGCACCGAGCGCAGGCGCGGACCGCCCGCGGCATGGATGAGTGCCGCCACCTCGTTGGCCGGCCGCGAGGCATCGACCACGACCGAGATGTCGCGGTCCGCGCCTGGTGTCCTGTCCAGGACCGGGACGCGCCGTCGCGTCGGAGCCAGCCGGGCCAACCCGCGCAGATCGACCAAGGCGAAGATGGCGCGCTCGGCCCGCGCTCCGTAGGACACCAGATAGCGCGGGTCGAGCTCGCCGACGCGGCCGAGCTCCATGCGCTGACCGGACGACAGCTCTACCGCGATCAGCGCTGTACGGCCCGGATGTTCGACCGCCTCGAGTGCTGTCGCCGGCTCGAACCTGATGCGGCCCTGCCCGACCCGCTCGACCAGCCACTCCACGAGACCCTTGGCGGCGGCGACATCCCAGTGGCGACTAGGCCCTTCCACGGCCGGTGGCGCCACGGCGCCTGCCAGCAGGATGGCCAGCTCATGCCGCTCATCCGGGCGGCCGTCGAGCCAGCTGTGCGTGGCCCCCAACTCGAAGACCGCCACATCGTCTCGCCGCTGCCGTTCATTGTCGACGAGACAACGGACCAGACCGGGCAGCATCGACCGACGCAGCTCCGAGTGATCGGCGCTGACCGGATTCGCGGCCTGGATGGTGGCCCCGGAGCCGCCCTTGCCAAGTCGCGCGTGGTCGGCCGGCGCGATCAGCCCGACCGTCACGACCTCATCGAGACCGCGTCCAGAAAGGAGGTCACGAACATCGTTCTGACCGCGCTGCGGGTCGTCCAGGTAGCGCGGCATCAGGGTGTCCGGCAGACGCTTGGGAAGCCCATCGTAGCCATACATCCGAGCCACTTCCTCGGCCAAATCGGCCTCTACCGCCAGATCGCGGCGGTGGCTCGGGATGAGCGCGACCAAGGCATCCGCAGCGGCCTTCTCGTCGAGCGGGATGGGTCGCTCGCCGCTGATCAGCTGGACGGTGTCCTGGGTCGTCGCCGCCGCTGTGGCGATGCCCTCGCGACCAAGCAGCTCCGCCATCTCCGCACCAGCCAGGTCGACGCCAAGCCACTGCGAGACCCGGCGTGGCCGGAAGGCGAGCCGAACCTGAGGAGGGTCCTGCGGGTCCGTGTCGATGACACCGCGCGCGACCCGCGCGCCGGCCCAGTGGGCGATGAGTCGGGCCACGCCGTCGGCGGCCACCCTGGCCAGGCGCGTCTCCTGTCCCTTCTCGAAGCGCAGACTGGCCTCGCTGCGCAGCCCGTAGCGCTGTCCGGTCCGCCGGATGGTCAGCGCATCGAAGATGGCCGACTCGATGATGACGCGGGTAGTCCCCTGGCTGACCTCGCTGGCAGCCCCGCCTATCAGCCCTGCCATCGCCAGCGGCCCATCAGCATCGGCGATCAACAGGGTCCCTTCGTCCAGGCTGCGCCCGACGTGATCGAGCGTCTCCAGATGCTCCCCTGCCGTGGCACCGCGCACGATTAGGCGACCATCGCGCACCCTGGCTGCGTCGAAGGTATGGGTCGGCTTGCCGAGCTCCAGCATCACGTGGTTGCTGGCATCTACCACGTTGGAGACGGGCCGGACGCCGGCGGCCATCAATCGGACCTGCGTCGCCGTCGGTGACGGTCCGACCTTGAGGCCATCCAGGTAGCGCGCCACGAAGCGCGGGCAGCGCATCACGTCGCGCACTTCCACCGTGACATGGTCGGCTGTGTCGTCGCCGCTCTCCGTCACCGCGACCACCGGCTGATGCGGCTTCGTACCGGTGGCTGCCGCCACTTCGCGCGCCAGGCCCACGATGGAGAGTGCGTCGCCTCGGTTCGGCTTCACGTCCACGTCCAGCACGACATCGCCCAAGAGGTCGGCGAGGGGCGTCCCCAGATCCGCCCCGGGGGCAAGGATGAGGATGCCATCGGCGTCGGCCGTCAGGCCCAGCTCTGCCCCCGAGCAGAGCATGCCCTGGCTCTCCTCGCCAGCGATGCGCGTCACCTCGATGCGTCGGTCGCCGGGCAGCCGGGCACCCGGAAGCGCGACCGGAACGCGCTGGCCGGGCTCGATGTT
>JACCYW010000321.1 GCA_013696275.1 Chloroflexota bacterium
GTGCCGGAGAGGTCATCCAGCAGACGCGCCGTCGCCTCGTCCGCATCGGCGGTGCACGACGCGACATCGCCCGCCGCGATCAGCCGATCCGGTCGGCTGCCCGCCGCGATCGGCCGATCCGGTCGGCCTCCCTGTGTCGACACCAGGACGAGCCAGACGACCAGAGCCGACCCGCCCAGGAGTGCGATGCCCAGAGCGACGTGGACCGGTCGGGAGGAGATCCGCTCGCGCATCGCGGTGACGGTACGACACCCACGCTCGGTCGTGATCGGACCGGGTTGAGACGCGCCGGGTGGGGCGGCTGATCCCGACGGTCGCCGGGGTCAACTCCCGCCGGCACTGGGAACGGGCGGGCGGAGATATTCGGGGTGGAATGGCGAGGGCCCGGTCGCGCTCATCGTGCTCGAGCGGGATCCGGGCCCAGTCCCTCGCCGGGAGGGTAGTCGTTCGGTCGACCTTCATCTTGGCGAAGACACAGCCATCGGGCGATACGTCGAAGCGCGTATCCCTCGGGCCGTCGCCATCGGGGGCGCTGACGAGTTCGTGTAGGACAGGCGGACGTGTACGATCGACCGATCGAGCCTGGTGCCGAAGCAGGGATTCGAACCCTGACGCCCTTGCGACCCGCGGTTTAGAAGACCGCTCCTGAGCGTCCAGGCCGTCCACACCGTCCGCGGACGGCCCTCCCTTTGCTCGTGAATCGTGCGGACGCTGAGCGAGGGTACGCCCTGCGTCCGCCCCTCATGCTGCCAGGCCGTGCTGCCGATCGAGCGTACTGGCAGCCCCTGCGGGGCAATGGCTCGGACCAGATGCGGCTATCAGGCGGTGACCCAGCACCATGATCGAAGTCGGCACCGTGAGCCCTTCCCACGGTTTGCGACGAGCTCCTGGGGCCTCCACCTCGAACTTGCCATACACGCGATCAGGGATGGCACGATGGCAGGACCATGCTCGTCCACCTTCTCGACTCTGACCGCGTCGTGGTCGGCACGGCCACCGTGGACGACGGCAAGCTCATCGCCACCGGCGAGCTCGTCGGCGTCGACCACCTGTACGTGCCCGACCTGCGCCGGCGCAGCGACGGCAGGCTCATCAGGCCCGGCAGGACCATCACGCCCAACGCCGGTGACGCCTGGCTGCTCGCCATGCGCTACCTGTTCCGAACCCCCTACTGGGTGGCCGTGGTGGCCGATGGCACGCCCTCACCGCCCGGCCCCCCAGGGACCGGGCTCCGGCCCCGCCGATCGGTCCTACGTGCCGGGCCTGCCCTCCCCGCAGCTCCGCATCCTGGACGAGGAAATGGAGCGCAACGCCGCGCGGGTCGCCGCCCGCCCGGCCGGCTGGAAGCCATCCGACGAGAAGCCGGCCGAAGCGGCGCCGCCTCGCCCCGGGTCGCTCACGCGCCGTGTATGACCTGGGCACGGGCGAAGAGATCGACACGGGAGGTACCGGCGGCTATGGCTGAACGCAGATCACTGGGCGTCTACAAGGCGCCCGCCGACATCAAGACGATGACCGACGAGGAATACCGGGCCTGGGCCGATAGCGTCTCCGACGCGATGCTCGACCAGCTCGACGCGCCCGACCCGCCGGCCACCGAAGCCGAGGCCGCCGAGGCCGATCCGGCCTGACCCTCATTGGCTGACCCGCCCCGGCCCCGATGATAGGAACGCCAAGGGCCGCGCCTTGGGGCGTCGTCGTGCCCTGACCCTCCGGACCGCCATGCTGGCCGGCAGAGCCCGTCCCGCAAGGCGCTCATCCCTACAAGAACGCGGCCCGTCTTCCGCAGTGCAGTGCTGATCATTCGAGCGCCAGACCCGCCCAGAGCCAGCCGATGCTTCACGAATATCGTCGTCGTCCACTGTGAGCCCTTTCGTGAGCTCGGCGAGCTCCTGGCAGCCTCCTACCGCCTTGTCCGTGGACCGTGGTGCTGCCGCTATGCTGCCGAGTCGCCTCGTGTGGCCCTCGATGGCACAGGTCATGGGAGCGTTTCGTGCGCAGAAGTGGCGTCCCCGGCAGGGTTCGAACCTGCGACCCGCGGTTTAGAAGACCGCCGCTCTGTCCACTGAGCTACGGGGACGTGGCTCAATCTTAGGCGGGCCCGCGTCACGGCTCGCCCTGCGTCCGCTCACATCCGCCTGTGGTGTGGCCGACGTATGGTCTTATGTCGCGGTCATCGGCGATCGTCCGCCAGTCCCATCGGACCGCGCCGTGAACAGATGCCGTGAATATGATCAGATCGATCGCCTTCGTCTCGTCGCGACCGAACGCTGACGGCAGTGCCGACTGGAGATACGAGATCCATGTGATGGATGCCCTGGGCGAGATGGGCCCCCTGGCCGGTGCGACTCGCCTCACGACCGACTCGGCCGACGATTCCGGATGGAGCCCCGCTGACTCGCACGTCACATGGTCGCCCGATGGGACCCGGTTGGCCTTCTTGTCGTCCGGCCGCGGCACCGAGCGGGACGCGTGCGACCTGTGGGTCATGGATGCCGTTGATGTCAACGGGACGGCTTCGGGGACGGCTTGCAGCGACTGACATCCGATGAGAGCTTCGACTGCGATCCCTTCGAGGACGTGAGTCCGCAGTGGTCGCCGGATTCGGAGCTCATCGCCTTTACCAGCGTCCGCTCGGGCTACTTCGACATCTGGGTCGTGAGCGCTGCTGATCCGACCGATATCCGGAATGTGACCCGAACCCCGGAGGACTACGAGGATCAGCCGAGCTGGTCGCCAGACGGAACGCAGATCGTCTTCCGCAGTTCCGTATCGGGTGCCTACGAGTTCTACTCCCTGCCTGTCCCGCCTCCGATTGGGGCGCCCAGCCCGGCTCAAGGCCGGCCGCCGTTGCGGTCACCGTCACCAAGAAGGGCAAGGGCTTCGTGTCCGCCC
>JACCYW010000327.1 GCA_013696275.1 Chloroflexota bacterium
GCTCCACCGCCCGATGCTGACCGGCGTACCGGCGCAGCACGAGACGCTCCACACCGGCCGCCAGCACCATCACCGCCAGCGGTGCCACGACCAGCGCGCCGTAGAAGCCGACCGAGTCGACGAGGCTGAGACAGAGGTATGCGCCGAGCAGATAGAAGCCGCCATGGGCCAGGTCCAGGAAGCGGCCAAGGCCAAAGGTGAGCGAGAGCCCAACGGCCACCAGGTAAAGGATCGATGCGTAGGAGAGCCCGTTCAGGGCGTAGAGCAGGATCAGGTCCACGGGCGGCGTGCGCTAGGGCAGTGGGTCGGGGCCGATCTCGCCCAGGTCGGCGATGACCACGTTGGTCAGTGCGCCGTTCACCTCGCGCACCTCGCGCAGGTACATGTGCTGGATGATCTGATGGCTCGCGGCGTCGATGCGGACCGGGCCGCGCGGGCTGTCGAGCACTGCTGCTTCCATGCCCGCGATCAGATCATCCGGTTCGGTCGAGCCACCGGCCGCGGCGATGCCCTTGACGATGAGCTGGGCGGCGTCGTAGCCCTGCGCGACGTAGACACTCGGCGTTCGGGCATGGGCAGCGCGGAAGGCCTGCACGAAGCGCTGATTGGTCGGGTTATCCAGGGTCGGTGCGTAGTGCATGGCGGAGATGGCGCCCAGCGCGCTGTCGCCGACGGCATCGATGATGTCGGCGTCGACCATGAAACCCGAGACCGTCAACGGCTTTGTCGCGGCGAGCCCGGCGCTGGCGTACTGCTGGACGAAGATGACGCCGTCCGACCCGGCCAGGAAGCCGAACGTCGCGTCCACATCGGCGCCGGCCACGGCGGCTATCGCGTTGGCGAAGTCGTTCGAACCTAGCGGTGTGAAGGTCTCGGAGATGATCTGTCCGCCGGCCGCCTCGTAGGTCGCCCGGAAGGCGGCCGCACTCTCCTGCCCGAAGGCGTAGTCGGAGGCGACGATGGCTACGCGTGGCCCGATGTTCTCCGCCACCCACGTTCCCAGTGGCGCATGGATCTGCTCGCTGGTGAAGGAGGTCCGGAAGATGTAAGGGCTCCGGCGGGCGGCGGTCAGCTCGTTGCCGCCGGCGTTGGAGACCACTGTCGGCATCTCCTCCTCGACCAGCAGATCGCGCGCCGCATAGGCGACGGCGCTGCTGACGATGCCGGTCAACAGGTCGAGGTCCTGGTCGAGCAGCCGGCGCACGGCCTCCAGCCCGGCGTTGGGATCGGTCGGCTCGTCCTCCGACACGAGCTCGATGGGACGACCTCCGGCCGTCGCGCCGACCTCCTCGAAGTAGAGGTCCATGCCGGCCAGGATGTCCGGACCCAGTTGGCCGTACACGCCGGCGGTCGGCAGGAGGACGCCGATGCGGACGGGTTGCGGCGCCCCAGGCGCTGACGCCGATCCCGGTGCCGGGGCGGGTGCCGGCGCGGTGCAGCCGGCGGCGCTGGCGACGACCAGGATGAAGCAGACGACGTGGCGGATGGGAACGGTCATAGCCAGCCTCGGGCTTTGAAGCTCACGAACAGGCCCACGCTGGTGAGGAGCATCAGAGCCAGGGCGAAGGGGTACCCGAGCTCCCAGTGGAGTTCCGGCATGAAGTCGAAGTTCATGCCGTATACGGTGCCGATGAGGGTCGGGGCGAACAGGATGGCGGCCCAAGCGGAGACCCGCTTGATCTCCTCGTTCTGGCCGTAGCTCGCCTCCGTCAAGCGCTTGATCTCCTCGTTCTGGGCCTGGTTCACGAGCGTCGCATTCACGGTCAGGATGTCACCGAGCATCTGGTGGAAACCGTCCACCCGTTCGGCCACCGTGGTGGCGTGGTCGGCCACGTCGCGGAGATAGCGCTGCAGCTCCTGATCGGTGCGGAACTTGTCGAATCCAGCCACCAGCGCGTCGAGCATCGGCAGGAGCGGGCGCGTGGCACGCTGGAATTCGATGACCTCCTGAGAGAGCTCGTAGATGCGCCGGGAGACCTTCGGATCGCCCCCGAAGACCTGCGTCTCGATCTCGTCGATGTCCTTCTGCAGGCCCGCCACTACCGGCGCATAGCCGTCGACGACGCTGTCGAGGATGGCATACAGGACGGCCTCCGGACCGCGACTCAGCAGCTCAGGGTCAGCCTCCATGCGCAGCCGCACGGCGGCCAGGTCGGGCGACTGGCTATGGCGGACGGTGATGACGAAATCGGCCCCCACGAACAGGTGGATCTCGCCGAACTCCACCTCCTCGAGGTCATCCCGATAGCGGGCTGCCCGCAGCACGGCGAACAGAGTGTCGCCGTAGCGCTCCAGCTTCGGCCGCTGATGGGCCACGATGGCGTCCTCGACGGCCACCTCATGGAGGCCGAATTCCTCGGCCAGGGCGAGAAGCTGAGTGTCGGCCGGTCGGAGCAGGCCTATCCAGGCCATCGTGCCGGGCTCATCTCGGCGCCTGCGCGAGGCATCCGCCACGGTGGCCGGACTCTCCACGCGGCGACCCATGCGATAGAGGCCCGCATCCACCACGCTCTGCTCCACCGGCGCGGCTATCGTCGGTCGCGGCTCCATCGAGACCTCGGGCGCCGGATCGCGGCGTCGCTCGTCCGTCCCGCGCGAAGGCTGCCCGCTCGATCGTGCCACACACCGATCTTATCCCGCCGGGCTATTGGCTCTACCATTGACGCCGATCGTCGAGCGGTGCCACGATGCACCGAGTCGCTCCCCAGCTCGAGTCGCTCATCCCGGGCCGTGATCCGGTGGCCATCGATGATGTGCTCGGAGCGATGTCAGTCCTGTCCAAAAAGGAGGCCCCATCTTGATGGAGTCGGTCGCGCTCATCGTCAACGGCGAGGCGCGTACTGTGGACGTGGAGCCCAGACGGCTGCTCGTACAGCTCCTGCGCGAGGATCTGAGCCTGACCGGAACACACGTAGGCTGCGATACCAGCCAGTGCGGCGCCTGCACCGTGCTACTCGATGGGCGAGCAGTGAAATCCTGCACCGTCCTGGCCGTCCAGGCCGACGGGTCGGCGGTCACGACCATCGAGGGGATGGCCAGCGATGGCCGGCTTCACCCGCTCCAGCAGGCCTTCTGGGACAAGCACGGGCTCCAGTGTGGCTTCTGCACGCCGGGCATGATCATGACCGCGGCAGACCTGCTCGAACGAGACCCGGAGCCCACCGACGAGGTCATCCGCCACGCCCTGGAGGGCAACTTCTGTCGCTGCACCGGCTACCACAACATCGTGGCCGCGATACGCGAGGCGGCTACGGTCGGCGGCGGCCGGATGCCTGATGCGATGAGCGACGATGAGCCACCGCTGCCACCGGTCAGCGGCGATGAGACGGAGGCTGCTCCAGCCGGGCCGGTCGCGGAAGGGTTGGGCGAGGATCTCTCGTCGCCTGACCGCTCGTAGGACGGAGGACCACCAGATGGCCGTTGGATCATTGGTCGGCAGTCCCATCAAGCGGGTCGAGGATCCGCGCTTCATCACCGGCGCCGGCAACTTCCTGGACGACATACGCCTCTCCGGCATGACCTACGCGTCGATACTGCGGTCGCCATACGCACATGCCAGGATCGGCGCCATCGATGTCTCGGCAGCTGCGTCCATGCCCGGCGTGGTCGCCGTCTTCACGGGCAAGGATCTGGAGGCGGACCTCAACCCGCTGCCCTGCGCCTGGGCCGCCGGCGGCGCGGCGGGCGGTGATGTCGGCGGTGTCGTCAACAACATCAACACGCCGCGTGTGCTCGCCATCGATGATGTGAAGTGGACCGGCGAGGGCGTGGCGGTGGTGATCGCCGAGACGGCCGAGCAAGCGACCGACGCGCGCGAGGCCATCGTCGTCGACTGGGAGCCGCTGCCGGCCGTGGTGGATGCCGAGGCAGCGACCCAGGATGGCGCGCCCCAGCTCCACGAGAATGCTCCCAACAACGTGGCCCTTACGTGGGCGGTAGGCGATCGGGAGGGGACCGAGCGGGCCATCTCAGCGGCCGAGGTGGTGGTGCGGCAGCGCATCGTCAATCAACGGCTCATCCCCAACCCGATGGATACCCGCGGCGCCATCGGGCGCTACGATCCCGGCACCGACGAGTACACCATCTGGATGACCAGCCAGACGCCGCACATCATGCGGCTGCTCCTGTCAGCGTTCGTGATGGGCGTGCCGGAGCACAAGATCCGCTGCATCTCGCCCGACGTGGGCGGAGCCTTCGGCACCAAGATCTTCTGTTATCCGGAGTGGGCGCTGGTGGCGTGGGCGTCACGCAAGCTCCGTGGCCGGCCCGTCAAGTGGTACGAGACGCGCCAGGAGAACTATCAGGCCACGACCCATGGGCGTGATCACATCACATACCTGGAGATGGGCGCGACGCGGCAAGGTGTGGTGACCGGCTTCCACGTCAAGACCTACGCCAACCTGGG
>JACCYW010000337.1 GCA_013696275.1 Chloroflexota bacterium
ATGGCATCGATGCGATCCTGGAGCTACATGATCTGGACGCGCTGGTGGCGCCGACCGGCAGTCCCGCCTGGTCGACCGACCTCATCAACGGCGATCACTTCCTGGGTGCGAGTTCCTCTCCGGCCGCCATCGCCGGCTATCCGCTCATCAACGTGCCAGCTGGACACGCGTTCGGCCTGCCGCTCGGTATCACGTTCATGGGCACCGCCTGGAGCGAGCCCACGCTCATCGGCCTGGCATCCGGCTTCGAGGCGGTCACCCAGGCTCGGCAGAAGCCCACATTCCGCGAGACTGTGGGTTCGACCACGAACGAGGTGAGCCCGGTCGTCGCCTCGAGCGTGCTGCGTCGCCCGACCAGGGCGCCTGTCGTGACAGGCCTCTGAGGAGGCCCGGGGATGGCGATAGCCGGCTCCAGCGCTGCCCTCAGGCGGTGATCGTGCAAAAGGAGCCGGCTAGGTGGCGCGATCGGTGCGCCGCAGCACGTTACGCGTGTTGCTCCCGTGCGGGCAAAAGACCGATGGTTCGACCGATCGTGGTGGTCATGAAGCCCACGACGGCCCAGGTCGCCAGGAAGGCGATGCACTCGAACGTGAAGCTGTGGAACTTGTAGAACACTTCGGCGATGACGATGGAGATCGCCAGGCTCGGCGCCTCCGCGACGAGTAGGTTCCGGACCGTCAGGTTCCGCAAGAACGTGAGCATGGGTCGACTTCCTCGTTCGGTGTTGGTGAAGGGAGGCAAGAGCCTCCAGAAAGCAGGGACGCGCTAGGGACGACCGAAGAGCGTGTACCGCGGGTTGAACGTCGAACTGGTCGCCGGCGGCGGATCTTGCATCAGGCTGTAGCCGATGCCGGAGAAATGGGAGGAGCGGGCAGCCCGTCGGACGGTGACGTAATCGCCCCAGCGGTTGATCGTTGCGTCGCTGGCTTCTGAGAACCAGACCACGAAATCGCCCAGTATCCCAACGGCGTGATTCGCGTGGAACGAACCACCACCGCCCCAGCCCAGGCTGACGCCCACCTCCTGGTCGGCGTTGGTCGCCAGACAGGGGTATGCGAACGCAAGGTCGGGGTTCCAGATCTGCCACTGGTCCAGCACAGCCCAGGTCGCCGTGTCGAAGCTGATGACCTGGATATGCGGATGCGCAAAGCCACCCCCACGCGCCGCGCTCCAGGCGAACCAGGCCTCGGACGTACCTGCCACTTGACGGCGTGTCGCGCCGAGCACGGCGCTTCCCGGGAAGCCAGCCAGGAAGCTGAGCCAATCCGTGCCGTCCGGCGCTAGCGAGGAGTAGTCGGCGTTGGGCCAGCTGTTGATGTCTATGTCTCGCCACGAGTATGTGCCCGAACTCTCGGGCAGCGAGAAGACCCGCATCCGGCTGGTATTGATATGCCCCGCCCAGTAGAGTTCGTCACCGGTGTTTTGCGAAAGATGGCCGCCGTATGCGTTGACGGAGTCGGCCGGGTTAGTGAAGTCGAAGTTCACGGCGGCACCGGCAGCGATCTCGGATAACGGGATGCGAAAGACGAGTAGGCCCACCCCGACGGCGTCGACGCTGATGTTGAGCCTGCTGTTGCCCAGCGACATGTCCGGGTAATCCATCGCTCCGGCCAGCCCGAAAGCTGCTGAACGGAAGTCCCAATAGGTCCAGGCAGTGCCATTGGAGTTGGCGATGTCGACCGGACTCGCGGCGGCGATCCGAAGCATATTGATGCCCTGCAAACAGTTCGCACCGGTGCCGCAGAACTGTTGGAGCCAGATGAAGCGGTCGATCTCCGGCTCGTATTGGATCACCTGGTCGCAGCACAGCCCGTTATCCAGGGGGTTGCCTGCCGCGTCGAACGACGGGGCGCTGGGAAAGATGGTCGTCGGATCGAGCGCCGTGAAGTTGATGCCGCCATCCGTGGAGAACGCGGCGAATGTGTTGCCGCTCACGAAGACCACGTTCTCACTGCTTGCGCCGCTCATGTCGGGCGGGATACCGGTGAATGTGACGACCCGGCCGAACGGCGTATCGACCACGAACTCCACTCCCTCGCCCGCGGCTCCGCCGCCGAGATCGCCAAGCTTCGTAGCGTCGACGGTAGGTTCAAGGGACCCGATAAGGTCCCCTATGTCAGCGGGAGGGACGACATCCTCATTCCGTTCGTCGACCGCCTCCGCGGTTGGTCGGACGGGCGGGAACTTGCCTCCCTCTACCGCCACCCCTTCGACCTGCCCCGTCCTCAGATCGGCTGAACCCCCCTCGTACGTCCCTGGTTCGGCCATGCGGATCGCCTCCGATGTCGGTTATGAGAGAAGTCAGGTCATCGGTCGTTTTTCAAGGGCTCCTCCGCTGTTCGTGTTCTGGGCGTCGCGGGCACCATGCGGCCGCGATGCGGACCCTGCGGCACGCGCGGCGCGCGGTCAGCGTTTCGTCCCTCCGAGACATCGGCGATCCGGACCCGCTGAAACGGCGCGCCCGCCACGTTCTTGGCGTCGACGGACCCGGTGCTGGTCTGCGCCCGGTCGCCGTCGGGAGGTCGATCTGGATCCAAAGTCGCCTCGTGTGCTAGGGAAGCGCAGCGTACGCTCCTGCCTTCGTGGTGGCAAGGGTCGCCGACGACTGCCGCCCGGCGCCAAGGGCTGCGGCGCTCAGGTGGGTGCTGCGTCGCTAGGAACAGATGATCCGGGATCGAGACCCGGGGAAGCGATACGCCGTTCAGCCGAGCCACGGCGCGCGCCCTCAGATGGGCAAAGAACGGACCGCCCCGGCGGTCCCAGCGCCGCGGGGCGGTCCATAGGGGAGACACGTGACGATGCCGGATGTGCCTCACGGCGGTGCCTCCGAGCAACACGTTGAAGCCTCCACCGGGGCCACGACACACATCGATGGTCCTTCGGCCCCCGGTACTTTCGACGGCCCAGCCCCTCGCTCCAGGCAGGCCCGGCTGTCTGCCTCCTCGGGGGAAGGTAGTCCTGCCTACTGGCCCTCTTCGACCGGCTTGGGACGCGCCTCGATCTGCGCCTGGATCAGGCCGCGCACGGCGGGCCGTTCGGCATCGGCGACCGAGCGACACTTCACGTGGCGGATGCGCTTTCCGGTGCCCTCCACGATCAGGTCCGGATCGGCCAGGATGGCGCCATCGGCAAGCTGGAGATTCACGTGCGACGTGTGCGGCGCGACCGCGAGGATCAGGTCACGCACCCGTGTGCTCCAGCCATAGGCCAGCAGGTGATCCGGCTGGTCGACGGTCTCCATCGCCTCGGGCGCCAGTTCATCGATCAGCGCCCGTAGTCGCAGCGCCGTGTCTCGAACGTCCGCCGAGTGTCCTCCGAGCAGGCGACGCAGGGGATCCTCATCCATGCCGCCAGTCTGCCAGACCATCCAGGTGATCGGGACCGATCTTCACGTCCCGGCCGCGCGGTAAAGCCTCCAATCAGTGCCCTCCGCGAGCTTGCTGTAGCCGGCGCCAGCTATCTTCGAGTCGTGGCCTGCAGCCACCGGGTAACCCTCCACCACCACGTAGTCGGGACGGCCTGACAGCAGCTCGGGCAGCCCTGCGATATCACGCAGGCGTCCGCCGATGGTGTGGAGGCTGTCCTCCGGATCAGGCGTGGCGCTCGTCTCGATGACCCCGGTCATGACGCCAAGCGGAGTGACGACCCTCTGCTGGAAGCTGGGCGCCAGATGGAGCACGGTCGATGGT
>JACCYW010000345.1 GCA_013696275.1 Chloroflexota bacterium
CACCAGCACTGTCGATAGCGATGGCCAGTCTGGGTCTCGGCGGCTCGATCCGCACCCGTCCGCGCTGCCTTGACGCCCCGCCCACCAGCACAGTCAGTGCCGACCGCTTCGGATGGCCTCGGCCGGCCGGTCCGACCCACGACCGCGACCCGATAGCCAGCTCCGTACCAGTAGCACTGGTGTCGGCCGCGTGGGCCGCGTGGGCCGCGCGGGCACGCGGCGGCCTTGGGCTGGCATCGCCTTCGGCTGGCTTGCCTAGCCTGGGCGCCGCGATCCGGGTCCCATCTCGGCCCCGCCCATCCTGGCCGATGCGCGGTCGCTGGACGCGTCAGCTGCCGAGCCGACCCACCGCGTCGCTGTCGTCGGGGCCGACCCGCTTCACCTCGCGGACCGTATCCAGCCCACGGTCGGGCGAGAGGATGACACCGATGCCTTCCTCGAGGCAGGTCGCCACATGAACAAGGTCCCGTGCGGCGAGTGACGGGTAGCGGGTCACGAGGGCGGGCATCCGGTCCATGACACCGTGTGTGAGGGGCGACACTGGTGCGAAAAGGTCGAGCGCGTCGCGGGCCATCCGTGCTCCGATCTCCGGCCGCCGAATGGCGATGAAGCGGTGGAGCACCTCCTGCACGACCTCGGCCGAGATGACCCCATCGAGCCCGCCATCACGGACTAGGCGCACGATGCGACGTGATGGCTCTCGCAACTCGTGAGGCCCACCGCCGGCATACATGAGGATGGCGGTGTCGATGAAGACGGTGCTCAATGTCCGGGGGCGGCTGTGGCGCCCCGGATGATCTCTGCCTTCATCTCCTCCCAGTCGGTGACCGGAGCGTCGATGCTCAACAGGCTCTCGGCCGCCTCCTGGCGCGTGCGACCGGATGAGCCGGTGTAGGCGTCCACGGCATCGCGGATCAGGGACCCGACGGACCGGCGTTCCTCCACTGCCCGGCGCTCCAGCCGCCGCCGCTGCTCTGGGCTGAGGAGGACCTGAGTACGCTCGGTGAACATGTGCATAGCATAACATGCATGTACGCGCAGACGGCAGGCACCCGTACTTCAGCGAGCGGGTATGAGTCTTACTTACCTGACGTCGGACCCTTCGGACTCGCCTTCGCCTGCGCCGCCTCCGGAGGACCCGCTCGCCTCGGACGAGTCAAGTGCGAGCTTCAACGATTCCGCCTGGTCCCCGAGGCGGGCCAGGAGCCGCTCTGGCGCCAGCCCAAAGATGGCGGCAACCACCAGCCCGACCGGGTAGCTCGTCAGGTCGAAGATGCGGCCCAATGACTGCCTTACGACGCCACCGTCCGTTCCGGACATACCTGACGGGTCCAGGATCTCGCTCAGGCTTGCGCCGCTCAGGAGGCCGACCAGGACCACGCCCGCCACACCGGCCATCCCGGAGAGCAGCGCCAAGTGAACCATCCTGGCGCTCGTTACGCCGTAGTCGTCGATCTCCGTGTCGGTCTTGAACCTCGCCTCGGTGCGGATCCGGGCGAGCAGGCCGACCACCGCACCGACGAGATAGAAGACCGACCCGGCGACGATGGCCGAGATCGGGGCGCCCACGACGATAGCGAGGCCAAGGATGAGATAGATACTCAGACCAGTGAACACGACGCTCTGGGTGAGTCGCCTCCGGAGAGTCACGAGTGCTGCAGCACAGTCGTCCCGGTACTCGTTGATGATCCGCCGCGTCTGCCTGATGACCGCACGCGCTTCCATCCGGGTGATCTCCGGATCATCGTCGTTGCCATCGAGCTGGCTGGCCAGTCCGGGGCTCAGCGCACGCACCGCCACGCGCAGGATGCGCAGCAGGCGTTCCCGCTGCGCGATCTCGGATCCGTCAAGCCGCTGCGCGTCGTAGAGCGCCAGTGCCGCCACGGCGTCCTCGGGCATGGCCTCCAAGAGCGCTTCTTCAGCCCGGTGCAGCTGCTGCCAGGCGGCGATGTAGCCAGCTCCGAGCGTCCACGCCGGCCCGCCCTTGGCGGCTACTTCATCCGAGCCCAGGGTCGACCGAAGTGACTTGAGATGGCCCGAGGCCTCACCACACGCAGCGCTGCCCTCCACTGTCGACGAACGTGCATGGCAGGCGACCTGGTGGACCTCTTCCGCTCCCGACAGGCGCTGACGAAGCTCTGAGAACATGCGGATGTTGGCCCGGTCAGCTCTGGCATATCGACGCGTCAGCAGAGCGAAGATGGCCCACCCGAGGACCCCGGTCATGAACCCGGCGGCGACCGTCGCGACGCGCGTTATAGCGTCCACACCCACGACGCCAGCACCCACGAGCGGGTCGCCCAGGATGGCCGCCGCGGTCACCGTCGCGATGGCCGCCAGGGCGGGCAGCAACGCGACGGACCCCAGCAGCGAAGCCCCCCAATCGCTCGCGAAGCCCTTTATCGATCTCGCCATCCTGACCACCTACTCGCGCCACGCAAGGGATCGGAAGGGACAGTGTCGCGAGGATCATACACAGGCCGGCATAGCGCGGAGAGCCGCCGCGGCGAGAGGTCTACGCAGGCCGGGGCTCGACGCCGACCGATCTCAACGGTCGAGGGTCATGGCGCGGTCTGCCCGGAGCAGGAAGGGCGGCAGATACGCGGGGATGTTGGAGAACGGCAGCACATCGGGGTGAAGATCGATGCCCAGGGAGTCAGCCATGAAGTCGCGGCGACGCTGGATCCGCTCCCAGGCGTTCGGATAGTCGGCCGCGAAAGAAGTGCGCAAGGACTCGTCCGCGAGCGCCACACCGTCTTCGATGTTGGTCGTGAAGTAGTCCGCACCGGTGGCTGGGATGATGTCCACCTGGAAGGTCATCCCGGACTGCAGCTCGATGGTCGAGCCAGGGGCGATGGGCGAGTTCACCCATTCGTCCAGGTGCAGCTGATGGCCCGGGTTGAGGAATATACCGAAGAACGGATCGCTTAGGTGGCGGTCGATGATGGCCTGCAGGGGGCCGCCTGACTGCCCGTTACGAAGCGCGCCATACCAGTCCGCGACCGCCTCGATGTAAGGGGCCACCAGCCGAGCCACGTAG
>JACCYW010000367.1 GCA_013696275.1 Chloroflexota bacterium
GCCCAGCGCCGAGCCCAGAGCATCCGATTCAGGGTCGCGGTGGCAGACCGTCAACGCGCGACGCGCGCCACGAAGGCGCTCGAGCACCGCCTGCGGTACGGCCGCCAGATCGTCGGGCGTGAGTGCGCCGCGGCCAGGGAACTCCATCACCGGCTCCGTCGCCGGCGGTGCCGCCGCGGCTCCACTGGCAGGACAGCCTCACCCTGGGCGACGCCCGAAGGAGTGGGCAACGCCTGCCTGACCGGCGCGAGCGACTCTGTGCCGTCGACCGGATGCTCGATGAGATCCAGAAGGCGGGTGGCGCGCTCGGCCGAGTCATCCTGGCGCACATGCAACTGGGGGATGGTCTTCAGACGCAACCGGCCGAGCTTGACGCGCACATACGGCATGGCGCGGCGGAGACCGGCCAAGCTCGCCCGTTGGTCCTCCGGGGAGCCCAGGATGGAGACCCAGACCGTGGCCTGGCTCAGGTCGCTGGTCACCTCGACGTCCGTGACCGTCACGAACCCGATGCGTGGGTCGGTGAGGTCCCGGCTGATGACCGCGCTTATCTCCTCTCGCAGCAGCTCGTCCAGCCGCGCCGTCCGCTGGCTCACTTGATCAGGCCTGGGCGACCCGCGACACCATCTGCTGGGTGAAGCACTCGATGATGTCCGACTCCTGAAGGTCGTTATGACCGGCCAGGCTGATGCCGCATTCGAAGCCGGTGGCCACCTCTCGCACATCATCGCGGAAGCGACGCAGCGAATCGATCCGGTCGGTCACCAACAGCCGGCCGCCGCGGTAGACCCGCGCTCCACCGCGGACGATGCGCCCCTCCGTCACGTAGCAGCCCGCGATGACCTCGCTCTTGCCGACCCGGAAGACCTGGCGGACCTCAGCCCGGCCCTCCACGACCTCCACCTCTTCTGGCTCCAGCATGCCCTTGAGAGCGGCGTCCATCTCCTCGGTCAGCCGGTAGATGATGTCGTACAGCCGGACATCGACTACCTCCGCCTCCGCCGAGCGACGCGCCGCAGGGTCCAGCTTGACGTTGAAGCCGACGACCACGGCGTCCGACGCAGCGGCCAGCAGGATGTCGTTATCGGTGATGTCCCCGGTGCCTTCATGGAGCACGTTGATGCGGACCTCGTCGCCCTGGAGCTGGTCGAGGGCTTGCTGGATGGCGCCCAGCGAACCCTGGACGTCGGCCTTGATGATGATCCTGAGCTCCTTGGTCTGGCCAGCCTGGATCTGACGGTAGAGATCCTCCAGGGTCGCCCGCCCGGTACCCTCCGGCCGCGTCGCGACCAGGGCCTGGCGCTGCTCGATCATCTGCCGGGCTGTCCGTTCGTCGGGGACCACGCGCAGGATGTCGCCTGCCGCCGGTACCTCCGCCAGTCCCAGCAACACGACCGCGGTAGATGGCCCGGCATTGCTGACTCGCGCGCCGGTGCTGCCCTCCATGGCCCGCACGCGGCCATACGTGTCGCCCACCACGACCGTGTCACCCACGCGCAGAGTGCCCGTCTGGACCAGCACCGTGGCCACCGCCCCGCGGCCCTTGTCGAGCTCGGCCTCCACGACGGTGCCGATGGCGGCACGCTTCGGGTCCGCCTTCAGCTCCTGCACCTCAGCCACCACGAGGAGAGTGTCCAGCAGTTCCTCGATGCCGGTACCCTGCCTGGCGCTCACGGCGACCAGCGGCACGTCGCCACCGTATTCCTCGATCACCACGCCGTGCTCCGACAGCTCGGTCTTGACCCGTTCCGGGTTGGCGTCCGCCTTGTCGATCTTGTTGACCGCCACGACCATCGGCACCTTGGCTGCCCGGATGTGATCGATGGCCTCCGAGGTCTGGGGCATGACACCGTCATCGGCGGCCACGACCAGGATGGCGATGTCAGTGACCCGGGCACCGCGGGCGCGCATCTGGGTGAACGCCTCATGGCCAGGCGTGTCCAGGAACACGACACGATGGCCGTCACGCACTACCTCGCTGGCACCGATGTGCTGGGTGATACCGCCCCGCTCGCCGGCCGCAACGGTGGTCGACCGGATGGCATCGAGCAGACTCGTCTTGCCGTGATCGACATGGCCCATCACGGTCACGATAGGCGCCCGCGGCACGAGCTTGGATGGATCATCGTCCTCGAACAGGACCTCCTTGGCAGCTGCCTGGGAAGGTGCCTCGCCGTTGGTCTCGCTGCCCTCGGTCGGCTTGGCTTCGGCCACCTCGTAGCCCAGCTCATTGATCACCAGGCTCGCCGTGTCACGGTCGATGAGCTGATTGATGTTGGCGAATATGCCGCTCTTGATGAGCTCGCGGATGACATCGGCCGGGTTGACGCCGACCAGATCGGCCAGCTCCTTGACGGTTATCGACTGGGGGATCTCGATAGCTTCGCGCTCGACCGGATCGAGGACCTGGACGGCGCTCTGCTGCACCTGATCCGTACGGCGCTGGGGCTTACGCGGCCCGCGAGTGTTGCGCGTACCACTACGACTGCGAGCCATGGGCGGCCTCCCCAGTGGTCACTGAGTCACCCGCCCGCAGCCGGTCGACCAGGTCAGCCGGTAGCGCCACGTCCAACGCTCGTTCCAGGGCTGACTTCTTCAGGGCCGCCGTCCAGCACGAGCCGTCGGCGCATAGATACGCACCGCGGCCGTTCAGGCGGCCACTGGCATCCATGACCACGTCGCGCTCAGGCGTGCGAACGATGCGCACCAGATCACGCTTGTCGCGCTCGGTGCGACACGCGACGCAGGTGCGCCGCGGACGTTGCCGGGGACGGGAGTTCGAGGGCGCTGCTATGACGCCACCTCCGTGATGGCCGCCTTGCGGCGGGTTCGCACCGGCTTGGCCGGAGCAGCCGCTTCTACGACGGCATCGGTCGACTCCGCGGCCGGAGTCTCTACGGGTTCGGTCGGCTGAGCCGGGGCGATCGGTGTCTCGGTCTCGGCCGTCGACACGGCGGGTTCAGCTGCCTCGCTCGCTTCTGGTATCGGTGGCTTCTGCTGCGGCGGCGGCGCCGGGCGTGGTGGCGCTTCTCGGGGAGCTGCTGTGTCACTTCGGATATCGATGCGCCAGCCCGTCAGTTTCGCCGCCAGGCGCGCGTTCTGTCCCTCGCGTCCGATGGCCAGCGAAAGCATCCGCTCCGGCACCGTGACCGTGGCGATGCGATTCTCCTCATCGATCGAGACACCGACCACCTGGGCCGGGCTCAGCGCGTTGGCCACGAAGACGGCGGGGTCGTCCGACCAGGGGATGACGTCGATCTTCTCGCCTGCCAACTCAGCCACCACGGACTGCACGCGCCCGCCGCGCTGGCCGACCGTCGCGCCGACCGGATCAAGACCGTCCTGCCTGCTGCTCACAGCGACCTTGCTGCGGTTGCCCGCTTCCCGTGCGATGGCCTTTATCTCGACCGCGCCGGAGTGGATCTCAGGCACCTCCAACTCGAACAAACGACGCAGGAAGTTCTTGTGCGTGCGACTGAGATAGATGAGCGGGCCCTTCGTGGTCCGACGGACCTCCATCAC
>JACCYW010000376.1 GCA_013696275.1 Chloroflexota bacterium
AGATGCGGCCCTCGGGCTTGACGATGTCCCCTTGGAGCTGCGTCTGCTGCTCCGGCGCGAACATCGCGAACGCTCCCCTGGCCCATCGGTCGCCATACCAGGCGTGCGAGGCGCCCACCTCGTAGACCGCGCGGATCCGCGGATGGATGAGGGTCACGTCATCGAGCGCTTCCTCCAGCCGCGTCTCCTCGTCCATGGCTCCCCATTGCAAAGCGTCCTGCCCCCAGGTATAGGAGGCCAGCAGCACCCCGCGCTCGGTCGAAGGGTCGGGCGTCGGATAGTTCATCCGGCGGATGGGCAGGTCGGTCACGGTCGCCCCGCCCCGGATGCCATCATCAGTCTCCCAGATGCGCTCGCGGACCTGGAAGAGCACCTTGGTCGAGGCGTGGTAGTTGAGTTGCCGGATGGCGCGCTGCTTTTCGCGCGACAACGGCGTGACCATCTCGATCGAGCGCAGGACGGAGAAAGGCACGGTCACCACCGCGAAGTCGCCTGACTCGGAGAACCGCCCCGCCTCCGTCTTGAAGTGCACGGTCACGCTTTCGGGATCCTGATCGACCGCCACGACCTGGGCGCCCAATCGGACCTCCTGCGCAAGCTCGGCGAAGAAAGCGTTGGGTAGGCGGTCCATGCCGCCGGCTATCTCCTGCATGTCTATATACGCGCCGCCGAGGTCCTCCCGCAGTATCTCGACGACCGCATTGTGCATGTCGGCCTCGACGAAGTTCATCACCGAGTAGTATTCGATGGCCCCGGCCGAGAAGCCGCGGAGCCGGAGGAACTCATACAGCGAGTACTGGTCGTACTCACGCACGATGTGGTCCCAGGCGGCGTCGCCGTCGCGCTCGACCATCTTGCGCAGCTCGCCGATGGCCTCCTCCCACATCGCATCGGCCGTGCGACCGCGCTCGTGGTCGGCCAGTCGAAAGGGCAGCCGGGATGGATCGTCGTTCGGCTCCTGTGCCGTCATGCGCACGCCACCGACGTGGACCAAGCCCTTGGGGTTGCCCATCACGAACGGCCGCAGTGGCAGGCCGAACAGTTGGCAATAGCGGAGCGTCAGGTGATGAGCTCGGGGGATGCGCATGCCGCCTGCCTCGGCATACAGCCCGGGCGCGAAACCCCGCAGCGTGTAGATGCGGCCACCGACTCGATCCTGGGCCTCCAGCACGATCACCTGGTGGCCTTGCCGCTTCAGCTCATAGGCTGCGACCAACCCAGCCAGACCGGCGCCGATCACGACCACCCGCTTGGTGCCCGCTTCCGGTCGACCCTCCAGCCCTTTCGCTGGCACCGCCAGGACGTCCGCGGGGACGGGTGGCGCACCTTCCGGCGAAGGCTGGGGAGACGGGTCGGGCGGGTCCTGCGGCAGATGATCCTCGGTCATCGGTCACCTCGATGGTCAGACTCGGAACGGCGGTCACATCGTAGGACCGTCAAGGTCACCTCGCGACGGCTGGTCGGGCGCTTCATGGCAACTTGACGGCCATCAGCGCACGAACCGATAGAGGTCGGCGAGCTCGTACGTCCAGCGCTCGGCCTCGCTGAATGTGGCTCGAAGACCTGCCAGCAGGCGACCGTCCGGGTCCTGCTCCGTCCGGTAGACGAGCCATAGCTCAGCCGGCGCCTCTGAGATGAACGCACCCAGGGCAGCATCCGTCGCCCGCCTGCCCGCCGCGATGTCAGGGATCATGTACAGGCGCTGCGCATCGAAGGCTTCCGGAAGTGCTCTGAGCGGCCGGTCGGTGTGATGGGCAAGGCCGGGCACCAGGAGCGGCGGGGTCACCACGATCGGCGCATCGACCGCCGCTCGCTCGTCGATGACAGCCGCCAGCTCGCGATACGTGTCGTCGTCGTGCCACCGAGCGGTCCGATCGACGACGAGGCCGGCGGCCTGGATGGGGAGCCAGGATGCGAGCAGCACGACGGCCAACCTTCCGCGCAGGGCGAGAGCGATCAGCACGAGCAGGATAGGCAGGACCAGGCCGATGAAGGCGGGCGAGAAGAGCCATCGACCGGTCAGCGCGGACGCGAGCGCCGGCACCACCACGACCGACGATGCGGCGACAAGGACGCTTCGCCCCGCTTCCCCACGCCAGGCCATCGACAGCAGGACACCGCCCGCCAGGAGACCGGCTATCTCCACGAAGCGGATACCCTCGCGCAGCGCGCCCGTGCCGGAGGTGGCTGTCACGAGCGTGCCCAGGACCTGCTCGACGGTAGCGGGGCTGGCGATGTCGGTACGCAGCGGGACGGTGGCTGCCGTGACCAAGCTCGAGATCGACCAGGGCGACCAGGCCAGCACGACGAGAGCATGCGCGAGCACCCAG
>JACCYW010000416.1 GCA_013696275.1 Chloroflexota bacterium
GCGGCCCCGGTGAGCGCGCCATGATCCGGGTCTTCGACACCACCCTGCGCGATGGCGAGCAGGCGCCCGGCGCCGGCCTGACCGTGACCGAAAAGGTGGAGGTCGCGCGCCAGCTCGTGAAGCTCAATGTGGACGTCATCGAAGCGGGCTTCCCGGCATCCTCGACGGGCGATTTCGAGGCCGTTCAGAGCATCGCGCGCGAGGCGCGCGGGGTGGCCGTGGCAGGTCTGGCTCGGTGTCGCGACGGAGACCCGCAGCGAGCCATCCAGGCACTCCGGCCGGCCGAGCGGCCGCATCTCCACCTGTTCATCGCCACCAGCGGCATCCACCTGGAGCATAAGCTTCGGATGTCTCCGGAAGAGGCGCTGCAGGCAGCCGTCGAGTGGGTCGGTTACGGCCGCCGAGCGCTGGGCCCGGACGCTGATATCGAGTTCAGTGCCGAGGACGCCAGCCGATCCGATCCAGAGTTCCTTCTGCGCGTCTTCGAGGCCGTGGTGGACGCCGGCGCGAGCACCGTCAACGTGCCCGACACGGTCGGTTACGCGGTCCCTTCCGAGTACGGGGCACTGATCGGCCGGGTCGTCGAGCGGGTCGGCTCGGGCGCCGTGGTGAGCGTCCACTGCCACAACGATCTGGGACTCGCGACCGCCAATACGCTCGCTGCGGTGCAGGCCGGCGCCCGCCAGGTTGAGGTCACCATCAACGGCCTCGGCGAGCGGGCCGGCAATGCGTCGCTGGAAGAGGTGGTCATGGCGCTGCGTACCAGGCCCGGTCAGTTCGAAGGCCTTGGGACGCGTGTCACGACCGAGCAGATAGGTTCAGCCAGCCACCTGGTGAGCTACCTGACCGGGTTCGTGGTGCAGGCCAACAAGGCCATCGTCGGGCGCAACGCGTTCGCCCACGAGTCGGGCATCCATCAGGACGGCATGCTCAAGGATCCGTTGACCTACGAGATCATGACCCCCGCCTCGGTCGGTCTGGGTGGCAGCCGGCTGTCCATCGGCAAGCTCTCCGGGCGGCGTGGACTGCAGGGCAAGCTGCGCGAGCTGGGGCATGAGCTGGACGGACGGGAGCTCGATGCCGTCTATGCCGCAGTGGTCGAGCTTGCCGACGCCAAGAAGGAAGTGGCCGACGCGGATCTGCTGGCCATAGTGCAGCAGCGTGCAGCGCACGTGCCGGCGCTCACGGAACGGGTCGCTCTAGTGGGCTGGAGCGTCACCAGCAGCCATGAGGGTCGATCGCAGGGCAGTGTCTCGGTCGCCATCGATGGCCAGGCGCGGACTGCGCAGAGCGCCGGCAACGGGCCGGTCGATGCGCTCTTCGGTGCCCTCGATCGCGCCGTCGAGCAGCCGCTGGGCTGGCACCCCGTGCTGACCGACTACGAGATCCGGGCGGTCAGCGCCGGTGAGGATGCGCAGGGCCAGGTGCTCGTCCGGGCGCGCCGATCCGACCTCGCTGCGGGGCACGAGCCGGTCACCGGCCACGGGCTCTCGACCAATATCATCGAGGCTTCGCTGGAGGCTTATGCGGCGGCATTCGGCAAGCTGTTGGCGTCGAGTCCCGCGCCGGTACGCACGGACGTGCCATGAGGGATGCTGCCACCGGTCCGACGGATGCACCGCGCTACCGGGTAGCGGTGCTGCCGGGCGACGGGATCGGCCCGGAGGTGACCGAGGCGGCCTGTTCCGTGGTAAAGGCGGCCGGCCAGCGCTTCGGCTTCCAGGTGACCTGGCAACGGTTGGTCGTCGGCGGCGCGGCCATAGACGCTCATGGTGTGGCCATGCGGCCGGAGGATCTGCTGCGCTGTGAAGATAGCGACGCCGTCCTGCTCGGCGCTGTCGGCGGGCCGCGCTGGGACGATCCGCGCGCATCCGTGCGACCGGAACAGTCGCTCTTCATGTTGCGCGGCGGCCTCGGGTTGTACGCCAACCTCCGACCGGTGCGCCCACTGGCGGCGCTGATGGACGCATCGCCGCTCCGTCGCGAACTCGTGGCCGACGTGGACATGCTCATCGTGCGCGAGCTGACCGGTGGCATCTACTTCGGCGAGCGCCGTGAGGCGACGGGGCCGCCGGGCAAGCGCGAGGCCGTCGATACCGTGCCATACGGGGAGCATGAGATCCGACGCGTGGTCCGTCTCGCTTTCGAGCTGGCGCGCGGACGGCGACGCCTCGTGACCAGCGTCGACAAGGCCAATGTCCTGGCCACCAGCCGCCTCTGGCGGATGATCGCGACCGAGGAGGCGGCGGCGTCCGTGGGCATCCGCCTGGAGCACCGCCTGGTCGACTCGTGCGCCATGTCGCTGGTGACTCGACCGGCCGACTTCGACGTGGTGGTCACGGAGAACCTGTTCGGTGACATCCTCTCGGACGAGGCATCCGTGCTGGTCGGCTCGCTGGGCATGCTTCCGTCCGCCTCGCTCGGCGAGTGACGCACTCGGTACGGCACCTTCGGCCTGTACGAGCCGGTCCACGGCTCGGCGCCCGATATCGCCGGACAGGATGTGGCCAACCCGCTGGGCGCCATCCTCTCGGCGGCGATGATGCTGCGCTGGTCGTTCGGCCGGGAGGATGCGGCGACCGCCATCGAGCGGGCCGTCGAGGCCGTCCTGGATGCCGGCTACCGGACGGCTGACCTGACCGACGTGCGACGAGGTCACGACCTGGCCGAGACGCGGCTGGGTACCGCTGGGATGGTCACTCGGGTCATCGATGCGGTGAGCTCATCGACCTCTGGACAGGCGCTGGAGACGGTTCAGTGAGCGATCCCATCCTGCTCTATGACACGACCCTGCGCGACGGCACGCAGGGCGAGGGGATGGTCCTCTCGCTGGCCGACAAGATCAAGATCGCCCGGCGTCTGGATGAGGCCGGCTTCGCCTACGTCGAGGGCGGCTGGCCTGGCTCCAACCCGAAGGACGTCGAGTTCTTCGCCGCCGCGCGCTCGATGACCTGGCGATCGGCCCGCCTGGCCGCCTTCGGCTCGACGCGCCACCGCGCCAACTCGCCAGCTGACGATCCGAACCTGCGCGCCCTGGTCGAGGCGGCTACGCCGGTGGTGACCATCTTCGGCAAGAGCTGGCGGCTCCATGTCACCGACGTGCTGGGTGCGACGGCGGATGAGAACCTGGCCATGATCGCCGATTCCGTGGCCTTCCTGCGGGCAGCCGGCCGCGAGGTCATCTATGACGCGGAGCACTTCTTCGATGGCTTCAAGGACGATGCCGCATACGCCCTGGCCACCCTTCGTGCCGCCCGCCAGGCGGGCGCCGCCACGCTCGTGCTGTGCGACACGAACGGTGGCTGCATGACCGATGAGATCAGCGCCATCGTGAGCTCGGTGATGAGCGGCCTGGCGACGACGCCGGATGATCCGCTCATCGGTATCCACGTCCACGATGACGCGGGTCTGGCGGTCGCCAATTCGCTGGCCGCGGTCGCCTCTGGCGCCCGGCACGTCCAGGGCACCATCAACGGCTACGGCGAGCGCTGCGGGAACGCCAACCTGGTGACCATCTGGGCCGACCTCGCGCTGAAGATGGGCCGTACGACCATCCCCTCGGGGACCGACCTGACCGAGCTCATGGGCCTCTCCGCCTTCGTGTCGGAGGTGGCGAACATGGCGCCGCATGCGCATCAGCCATACGTGGGTTTATCCGCCTTCGCGCACAAGGGCGGCGTCCATGGTGCAGCCACGGCCAAGGTCCGCCATGCCTATCAGCACATCGACCCGGCGCTGGTGGGCAACGAGACCCGCCTCGTCGTCTCGGAGCTGGGCGGACGCGTCAACACGCGCTGGCGAGCGGAGCAGTTGGGTCACCAGCTCGAGGGCCTGGTCGATCCACGCGAGTTGACCCTACTGGTCAAGCGGCTGGAGGCGGATGGCGCGAGCTTCGAAGGGGCCGACGCTTCCTTCGAGTTGCTCATCCGCCGTCATTCGCCGGGCTACTCGGCGCCCTTCCTGATCCGCGACTTCACCACCTTCGTGTCGCAGCGCGATGGTCTGGAGCTGACCGCTGAGGCCTCGGTCAAGGTGGAGGTGGACGGAGAGGTCCTGCACACAGCGGCCGACGGGAACGGTCCGGTCAACGCCCTTGACCGAGCCGTGCGCAAGGCGCTGGGCGCCTTCTACCCGATACTCGATGGCGTCCATCTGATCGATTACAAGGTCCGCATCCTCGACGGCGCGGCAGCCACCGCTGCCCGGACCAGGGTACTCATCGAGTCGCGCGATCGCGAAGGTCGATCGTGGACGACCGTTGGTTCGGCCACCAACATCATCGCCGCGTCGGCCATCGCCCTCATCGACTCGCTGGAGTTCGCAGTCTGGAAGTCGGGCGCCCGACCGGAACGACCGATGGAGCGAGAAGGCGGCCGGTCGGCGGCTCTCACCGCGCCAGCAGAAGCACGGAGGATCACATGACAGCCGCTATCGAGGGCCGCTCCAGGGAGCACTCAGCAGGCGGGGGCCTGCACCTGGTCCGCTGGAACTGCTCGTCCGGCTCGAATGCCCAGAGTCGCGCGGCCGTGGTCATCGAGTCGGGTGAGCATCGCTGGCAGGCGACGACCAAGGGGACCGGGCCGGTCGACGCGCTCTTTCGGGCGGTCGACGACTCGCTGCGTCGCGTCCTGGACGGGCATCCGCGCCTGCTCGCCTACGACGTCCATGCGGTCGCCCAGGGACCGGACGCCCAGGGCAAGGTGACGGTCACCATCGCACCGCCTGATTCGGCCGCCGGAGAACGCGCCAAAGGCACCTACGACGGAGTCGCCCAGGGTTCGAACATCATCGAGGCTTCGGTACAGGCCTACATGATGGCCATCGACGCGATGCTCGCTGAGCGCCACTGGCAGGGCGCCACGGAGTCGGGCGGCAACCGGCGCGGAGCTGCGCTGCCTGCGGCACCGACCACGGAGGTGGACAAGGAAGCCGATCCGGACACGTCACGGTGGTGGGAGTGAGCGTCCTCGGCGCGGTCAGGCCGGCCGGTCAGGCAGCCGGCAGTGACGGCGCTCGCCTGGCGGTCGGCGAGTGGGCCTATTTCGAGGGCCGCATCGTGCCCTTCAGGGATGCCACGGTGAGCATCGCCACCCACGCCCTCAATTACGGCACGTCGATCTTCGAGGGCATCCGGGCCTATCGTCAGGACGATGGCGGCCTGGCCCTGCTGTTCGCTCTGGAGCACTACCGCCGTCTGCTGCGGAACGGCCGCCTGCTCCGCGCCAGCGTGCCCGAGACGGCCGAGCGACTGGTCGACATCACGGTCGAGCTGCTGCGCCGGAATGGCACATCGGAGGACCAGTACGTCCGGCCGCTGCTGTACAAGTCGGCGTCCTCCATCCGCCTCCAGTTGAGCGGACTCGACGACCGCATCTCCATCTTCAGTTTCCCGTTAGGCGATTACGTACCGACCGACGGCCTGCGCGTGACGATCTCCGCCTGGCAGCGGGTGGATGACAATGCGGTGCCGGCACGGGGCAAGATCAGCGGCTCGTACGTCAATGCCTGCCTGGCCGTCGAGGACGCCAAGTCGGCCGGCTACGGCGAGGCCATCCTGCTGACATCGGACGGGCACGTGGCGGAGGTGTCGTCAGCGAACCTCTTCGTCGTGCATGACGGCGTGCTGGCCACGCCGCCCGTCTCCGACGATGTCCTGCCCGGCATCACCCGGAACGCGGTGCTGGGGCTGGCCCGCGATCTGGGCTACCCGGTCTCCGAGCGCCGCATAGACCGGACCGAGCTCTATACCGCGGACGAGGTGCTGATCACCGGAACGGGCGTCCAGATCGCGGCCGTCGCTTCCATCGACGACCGGCCGGTCGGGCAGCCGGGTGGTCCCGTCACCAGCCGGCTTCAAGAGGCTTACTTCGCCGCCGTGCGCGGCCGCCATCCGGGATACCAAGGCTGGTTGACACGGGTCTGACGCGGATAGGTTTCGGCGGCCAGCCTGGTTCCTTCGCCGAGGACGCCGCGATGGCGTGCTTCCCTGGCATCGCGCCACTGCCGTTGGCCACCATCCGCGACGCCTTCCAAGCGGTGGTCGACGGTGCCGTGGACGCTGCCGTGGTGCCCATCGAGACGCTCGCGCAGGGGACGGTGCGGGAGGCCTGTGACCTGCTGCTGGCATCGAGACTCTGGATCGCCGCCGAGGTGGTGGTGCCGGTACGCCTGTGTCTTGCCGCCATGCCTGGCGAGACCCTGGACTCGGTCGCCCGGGTGCATTCACATGTCGAGGCCCTGGGCCAGGCTGAAACGTTCCTGCGCTCGCGACCCTGGCATCTCGTCGCGTCGGCCAATACGGCCGGTGCCGGACTGGCCATCGCCCGCGGTCAGGAACGTGGCGTGGCAGCCGTGATGTCGCCGCGCGCGGCGAGCATCAACGGGCTGATCGTGCTGGCCAGCGACATCCAGACCGATGCCCGCAACCGCACCCGTTTCCTGGTCGTGACGGCGCAGCAGTCGCCGGCCTGGTCGTTGGCGCTGGAGGGTCCACCGCGTACCAGCCTGTCCATCGTGGTCGGCAACGAGCCGGGATCGCTGTACCGGGCGCTGGGCGTCCTGGCCGAGCAGGGCATCAACATGAGCAAGCTCGAGTCGCGTCCGGTGCGCGACCGTGACTGGGAGTATGTCTTCTGGGTCGACCTCGACGACGACCTGTGCCAGCCGGCCCGAAGTCCGGTCCTGGCGTCGCTGGCTGAGGCCGCCGCGGAGGTTCGGCTGCTGGGTTGCTACCGGCGCGTAGGCCAGGCCTGAGTCAGCCGAAGCGTTCGCGCAGCGGGATGCACACATCGTGGGCCAGGGCCCTGATGCCTGCCGCGCCGGTCTGTCCGGCGATGGTGAAGAGGATGACCTGCGCGCCGGCCTGAGCGAATCGGATGGCCTGGTCGAGGACGGCTGCACGGTCGGCTGCTTCCTCGCCGACATGCAGCTGCGTGGAGATGGTCAGCGTGGCCCGATCCCGGCCCACCTCATCGCACGCTCGCCACAGCGCTTCGCGCCGCTGGTCGAACTCTTCTGGGGTCCCGTCACGATTGGCCGGGTAGTTCCAGCCGTCGCCGAGGCGCGCCGCCAACCTCATGCCACGGGGCTTCTGCCCGCCCAACCAGATGGCTGGGCCGCCCGCCCTGACCGGCGCAGGTTCCATGGTCGCGCTAGCGAGCCGGTACGGCGGGGCATCCAGGCTCACTCCGCGACCGGCTGCAGCCTCCTCACTGAATAGCGCGCGGAGGACCTCCACGGTCGACTCAAGGCGGCCCATCCGTTCGCCGATGGCGGGCAGCTCGATGCCCAGCGTGCGATGTTCGCCTTCGTGCCATCCGGCTCCCAATCCCAGCACGAACCGTCCGCCCGTGACGTGGTCCAGGGTCAGCGCCTCCTTGGCCAGCACGCCCGGCTGGCGGAAGGTGGCCGATAGCACCGTGTGTCCGAGGGTCCGCCCAGGGACGTGGTGGCTGAGTGCAGCCAGCGCGGTCATCGCCTCGAAGCTGGGTCCCCCGGTGTCGAGTCGGGGGTCGCTCAGGTGGTCGTTCATCCAGCCCGACTCGAAGACCTCGTGGCGACCGGCTTCCGCCCACGCCTCCTCGAGCATCGGCCACTCGACGTTCTGGGGCGATGTCCGGAAGCCGATGCCCAGGTGACCTGCGACTTCGCTCACGGCACCACCAGCGACTCGATACCAACCTCGCCCTGAGGATACTCAAGCTTCATCCGGTCGAATGTGTGGGCCACGATCTCGGCCACGGCCAGGTCGCGGAACCACTTCCGGTCGGCGGGGATGACATACCACGGTGCGAAGTCTGTCGAGCAGCGCGTCAGCGCTTCGGCGAAGGCCGCCCGGTACTCATCCCATAGGCGCCGCTCATCAAGGTCCCCGCGACGGAACTTCCAGCGTTTGTCCGGCGCATCGATGCGCGCCTGGAGGCGCTTCCTCTGCTCATCGCGCGAGATGTGCAGGAAGAACTTCAGGATGGTCGTGCCGTTCTCGGCCAGATGCCGTTCGAAGGCCACGATCTGGTCGTAGCGGCTGCGCCAGACATCCTGCGGCACGAGCCCATGCACGCGCACGACCAGTACGTCCTCGTAGTGCGAGCGGTCGAAGATGGCGATCATCCCGCGGGCCGGGGTATGCCGATGGATGCGCCACAGGTATTCGTGGGCGAGTTCCTCCGGGCTGGGTACGCCGAAGCTGGCGACCCGGCAGCCCTGTGGATCGAAGGCGCCCATCACGTGACGGATGGTGCCACCCTTGCCCGACGTGTCGATGCCCTGGAGGACGATCAGGACCGCGCCGGCCTTGCTCGCCCAGAGCCGCTCCTGTGCCTCGCCGAGTCGGTCGGTCGTGGCTGCCAGGGTGACCGCGCCGGCCTGCTTGTCATGGCCCAACGTGTCGGCCGGATCGATCGACTCGAGGTCCAGGCTGGTCGCCGGCTTGACCAGCAGCCGTTGCGCGAGCGCACGTCCGACCAACGGACGGCGACGCGGACTCATGCCTCGATGAAGGTGATCTTACTCATGCCTCGGAGATGGTGATCCTGTCGATGGTGACCGGCTCCTTCGGTCGGTCATTGGCACCCTTGGCTGCCGTCGCGATGGCGTCGACCACGTCCTCGCCGGCGCTGAGCTTCCCGAAGATGGTGTATTTGGGCGGCAGACCGTAGTCACGGTGCATGACGAAGAATTGGCTGCCATTCGTGTTCGAGCCTGCGTTGGCCATGGCCAGCGTGCCGCGCGAATAGGGCCGCTTCACCGGCTCGTCGTCAAACTTGTAACCCGGCCCACCACTGCCGGTCCCGGTCGGATCACCGCCCTGGATCATAAAGCCATCGATGATGCGGTGGAAGATGATGCCTTCGTAGAAGCCCTCGCGGGCCAGGAAGACGAAGTTGTTGACCGTCCGGGGGGCATCCTCGGGATAGAGGTCGGCGGTCAACTTGCCAGCGCTGGTCTCGATCTCGGCGGTGTACTTGCGAGCTGGGTCGATGGACATCGGCGGCGAGGTGCGGTACGACTTCATGGCACTCAGGGTAGCGTCACCCAGCCTTCGATGACCGCAACGGCACAGCCGGCCACCCGTACCTCGGTCGGACGGCCGTCCCTATCGAAGTCAGCTTCTGCCACCAGCCGCGACGGCCGCCCGATGTCCGTGCCCTGCTCCAGCACCACCCGGTAGGTGGCCCCAGCCGTCCGTGCGGCGCGACCGAGAAGGACGCCGATGGGCCCGGCCGCGGAGCCCGTCGCCGGGTCGACCTCGATGCGCAGCCTCCGGCTCTCCAGCAGCCGCACGCTCGCATCGGCATCGCTGATGGCACCGGAACCGCCTGGGGCGACTAGAGCGATGGCCATCGCCCCGATCTCCGCGATGATCTGACCGACCGCCTCGCCCGCCCGCTCGCGGTCGATGCCCTCCATGATCTCGCGGCTTCGGAGGGGCACCACCAGGTGGGGCAGGCCGGTCGACAGCACGATCGGCACCGCGCGAGGCAGGTCCGGCCAGCCGATGTCCTCGCGCATGATCTCCAGGTCCTCGCACAGGTCGTCGATAGCACCCTCGTCCAGACGGTGGATGACCTCCAGGTCGCCCTGGGTCATGGTTATCTCGCCGACCTGCGGCTCGATGCCCGGGCCTGGGTCGAGGTCCTGCACGCGCAATGACAGCGGCAGGACACCGATGGGCAGCTCCTGACGGACCTCCGTCGCGGGCGGCTTGAGGTCGAAGCGGTTCTCGCTGGCAAGGACCCAGGCGGTGCCGATCGATGGGTGGCCGGCGAACGGCAGCTCCATGCCCGGTGTGAAGAAGCGGACCCGATAGTCCGCGCCCTGGGCACGCCCCTCATCGGTCGGCGGCAGCACGAAGCTGGTCTCGGACAGGTTCATCTCCCGGGCGACGGCCAGCATCTCGTCGTCAGTAAG
>JACCYW010000383.1 GCA_013696275.1 Chloroflexota bacterium
CCCGTGATGGGCACACCATCCAGCCACGTCGCGAGCTCATCTATCTCACGGTCGAACCAGAGATCGAGCACCGGCCCACTCGACGCCTGGCCGCGGTGGAGGTACACGTCGTCGTACTCGGGCGCACGCGCTGCGTAGTAGGCCTTCATCTCGGCGTCGACCTCGGCCGTCGTCGGCTGATGCGTCGATTCGATAGCCGGCCGAGCACTCGGTCCGGGCCGGTCCGTGGTAGACGAGCCGCGCTCCACAAGCGCGGCCCGCAGCCTCGCCCGCAGGAAGCCGTTCTCGCCTGCCCGGCCGATGCAGTCGGGGCAGAGCGCTGCCCAACCCTCGAGGTCATCGGTCGACTGGGTCCGGTGAGCACGACCACACCACAGGCAATCGAAGCGCGCCCGGAATGGCATCAGCGCGGATAGGCCGGCCCGACCGGTATCCAGCCCTGCGGCGGCGCGACATCGACGAAGCCTTCCGGGTCGAACAGCTCCGCGAGCAGACCGATCCCTTCGATCACGCGCGGTCCGGGCCGGCTGAAGTACGCCGACCCATCGAGCGCGAAGACCTCACCGTGGCGCACCGGGTTCAGCACATCGAACCAATCAGGGCGCGCCATCCGCTCGAACTCATCGGCCGTGCGCATGGCGTCGAAGCCGCACGGCATGAGCATCAACTGCTCCGGCTCCACGTCACGCACGCGCTCCCATGTGGTCTCCGCCGATCGCTCGCCCTCTGCCCCGAGCAGTTCCCAACCGCCAGCTCTTCTGACCTGCTCGGGCACCCAGTGACCGGCTGCGAATGGTGGATCCAACCACTCCAGACAGACCACTCGGCGCGGCCTGACACCAGCCAGCCGGCGCTCCAGCACGCGGTCTTCTATCGACGCCAGCCGGCCCCGCAGGATCTCGATCAGCCCGACCGCCTCATCCTCTGCTTCGGCCATCGCGCCGATGGTGCTGATGGTGTTGAGGATGCCTTCGATGGAGGTCGGCTCGAGGCTGATCACGGTGACCTCGCCGGGCATCTCCCGAACAGCCCGCGTCACGTCCCGATAGCTGACCGCACAGACCTCACAAAGCTCCTGGGTGATGACCAGGTCCGGCTGTGCCGCGCTGAGGGCTCCTTCATCCAGCCGGTACAGAGAGCTACCGCCATGGACGGATCCTGTGACGCGATCGTGGATGGCCCGACTGTCATCCGCAGCCGAGCCGCCGACGTCGGAGGTCATGACGGGCACCATCTCGATCTCCGGCGGGTAGTCGCATTCATGTGTACGACCCACCAGCTCGTCGGCCAGGCCAAGCGCAAAGACGATCTCGGTCGCGGACGGCAGCAGGGACACGATGCGCATCAGGCAGCGAGTCTAGTCGCGCTCGTCTGGTGGCACCCGCATACCATGACGGTGCCCATGATCGAGCAGCCAGCGGATCCTGACACGCGCTCACCCGACTCACCGGTGGTAGTCGTTGACGGCGTGTGGAAACGCTTCGGCGCCACCGACGTGGTACAGGGACTCTCGTTCGAGATCAGGGCCGGCGAGATCCTGGGCTTCCTGGGCCCCAACGGCGCGGGCAAGACGACGACGATGCGGATGATCCTGGACATCATCCGACCGGATGCTGGTTCCATCAGCGTGTTCGGCAGACCGCCCGGCGTGGAGCACCGATCGCGTGTCGGATACCTACCTGAGGAGCGCGGTCTGTACCGGGATGTGCCGGTCCTGGACACGCTGACCTATTTTGGCGCGCTGAGGGGCCTCTCGTCGGCCGAGGCACGATCGAGGGCCACGCGGCTGCTAACTGAGGTGGGGTTGGGTGATGACCTGCGCAAGAAGGCGGTCGAGCTCAGCCGAGGCATGCATCAGAAGGCCCAGGTGATCGCGACCGTCCTCCATGAGCCCGACCTGTTGATCGTCGACGAGCCGATGCAGGGCCTGGATCCGGTCAACGCCGAGATGCTCAAGGGTCTCCTGGTCGCCCAGCGCGACCGCGGCGCAGCCGTCGTGATGAGCACCCACGACATGGCTGACGCCCAGACCCTGTGTGACCGGATCCTGCTCATCGATGGTGGCCGGCGTCTTCTGTATGGCTCCGTCAAGGACATCCAGAGCGCTTTCAGCGATGGCGCGGTCGAGGTCCGCGGGAGTGGCGTTTCAGTCGATGCCGAGCACTACCGAAGCGTGGCGCACGCCGCCATCGCGGACGGCGGCGTGCGCTTCCTGTTGCGCGATGGCGTTCCGGCCCAGGAACTCTTCCGGGAACTTGCCACGGACGGTGCCGCCGTGGAGCGCTTCGAGGTCTCGGCGCCGACCCTCAACGAGATCTTCCTGCGCACTGTGGCGGGCGACGAGCGCGCGTCAGCGGTCGGCTAGGCCATATGACAGGCAGGACCGGGCGTCGGTCGCGGCGGGCAGAGGCGGCGAGCCTCGTCGCGCTGGTGGCGAAACGGGATTACGTTCGCACGGTCCGCCGGCGAGGCTTCGTGTTCGGCACGCTCCTCTTGCCGCTCAGCATCGCTGGCTTCTTCTTCATCTCCTCGTTCGCCTCGGGAGAACTCGCCCCGGGTGGTGGTGGTACGGACTCTGGACCGCGCGACTTCGCGCTCCTGGTGGCCAACGAGTCGGACCTGACCCTGGCGCCATCCGTGCTGACTCCCCACGTCCGGCTGGTCGAGCGAGCGGACGGGTTGGCCCGGTTAGGGACAGGTCAAGCGGACGAGCTGTACGTCGTACCTGACGGGTATCCGACTGACGCCACCGTGCTCCGTTTCGAAGCGACCAACTCGGGCTTCGCCATCGACGCGCTGCAGCGGCAGGCAGCCCAGCTCAGGGAGTTGGGCCTGCTTCTGCAGAGCGCATTGCTGGCGACATCGGATGTGCCGCCCGAAACGGTCGCTCGCGTCATGGCGCCCATCGGGGCGATCAGTGCGCAAACGACGACCGGTGAGCCGGTCGGCGCAGGGCCGTCTTTGGGAGCGTTCCTGCTGCCCTTCGGATTCACGATGTTGTTCGTACTCAGCATCTTCATCACCAGCGGTTATCTGCTCCAGTCGGTCACCGAGGAGAAGGAGAACCGGGTGGTGGAGATCGTCTTGAGCTCCGTTCCGGCACTGCCCCTCATGGCCGGCAAGATCGTCGGCCTCGGGGCGGCCGGGCTGACCCAGGTCATCATCTGGGCGTTGAGCGCGGTCATCGCCGTGCCGCTGTTGGGCGACCGCCTTGGCGATGTCTCGTCGGTCTCCCTGTCGCCTATCACGCTCGGCCTGGCGATGCTCTACTTCGCCCTGGGATACCTGGCCTACGGCGCGATGTTCAGCGCCGTCGGGGCACTGGCCCCCGGTAGCCGGGAGGCACAACAGTACGCAGGTGTGTTCGGGTTCGCGGCAGTGGTGCCCTTGATCTTCGCCGGCGTCTTCCTGGCCGATCCCCAGTCGTCGCTCATCACCGCCCTGGCGCTGATCCCATTCACCACACCAGCCACCATGCTGCTGGTCCTGACACTGACGCCCGAGGTGCCCTGGCTGCTGGTGGTCGCCTCGCTCGTGTCACTGAGTGTATTCACGTTGGTCGCCACGGTCGCCTCAGCGCGAGTATTCCGGGCGACCCTGTTGCTGTACGGCGTCAGGCCGAGCGTGAGCCAGATGATCTCGGCGGTCTTCGCTCGGGGCTAAAGGACCGAGGTCGGTCGCCCAGGGTCGGGCCGGGCGCCGAATCAGATGCCGCCGAAGTCGCCTCCGCCGAAGTCGCCGCCGCCGAAACCTCCGAAGTCGCCTCCGCCGAAGTCGCCGCCGCCAAGATCACCGCCGCCCGCGTCACCGGTACCTGTGTCGGCGCCCTGGCCATAGTCGCCCGACTGTCCTCCGACGTCAGCGCCTTGACCGGCATCAGCGCCACCCGCGTCCGCCGCCTCCGCCGAGCCGGCATCCTGGCCAGCGGCGTCAGAACCATCGAGACCGTGACTGCCGAAGAAGCTCTGAGCGATGGCCGTGCCCACGAAGCTTGCCGCCAGCGTGGTCAGGAACCAGCCGCCCATGCCGATGCCTCCACTCATCCCGCCGCCCATCCCGCCGAACGTACGCTCCAGAGTGCCCGGCTGACGCATCTCGGCACGGGTGGCCATGCGCGCCAGCGATGCCGGGTCATCCGATCCGGTGCGCTCGTTCTCCGGCGTGATGCCACTCAGGCCCTGGAGCACTTGCTGTCGCTGTTCCGGGGTGAGTCTCTCAAAGGCTTCCGCGTGCGCCTGCTCGAGGGTCTCTGGCGGCGCCGTCCGCAGCATGTAGCGATACCGCTCGATGGCTTGCTGGTCGGTGGAAGAAGGGTTCTGATCGCGCATGTCAGGCCGGCGGCTTCCACTCGTCGACCGCGACGCGGGTAGAGTCCTTGTCCGTGAACCAGCGTGCGTTCAGCTCGGTGAAGGGACTCCACTCAGCAGGCACCGCATCCTCCGGATAGATGGCGTTGACTGGGCACTCGGGCTCACACGCTCCGCAGTCGATGCACTCATCAGGGTCGATGAAGAGCATGCGGTCGACCCCCTGGTCGAAGTGGATGCAGTCCACCGGGCAGACCGAGACGCACGACTGGTCGAGCAGATCGATGCAGGCCTCGGCGATGACGTAGGTCATTGGCGGCGTTTCTCCTGGCGTGTACCTGAGCGTCGCCGATATCATCGCACCGGTCAGGCGAGGCCGTCACTCCGCCTCTCCTTCCCGAAGCTCTACCTGGCCGACCATGCCCTGCTCGACGTGGCCGGGCACGTGGCAGATGACCTGCACGACGCCGCTGACAGGGACCGTGTAGTCGAGCGTCCCCTGCTGACCCGAGCCCAGCGAGATCCTCGCGCCACCGACATCAGCGGGCACGCTGGCCGGAGGAGCGGTGGCCAGCGGTGCCGGTGGCGTGGCGGCGGCGTGGGCGCTCTCCCAAGCCTGCTGCACCCGTGCGTCGCCGAGGACCAGCTCATGGGTCTCGAGGCCACCGTTGATGACGGCGATGCGCACCGTCTCACCCCGAACCAGCACCAACGGCGTCGGCTCGAACAGGTAATCACGGAGTATGACGTTGACCGCTCGAGGCTGGGCCGATGTGCCTGGAGCATCGATGACGACGACAGGGGCGGGTGTGTCGCGCAGTGCGTAAACGACAAGGCCGAGCGCGACCGCCAGCCCAGCGATGGTCACATAAGCGGGAGCGCGTGACGGCCGACGTGCCGATGGGACCATGGACATGCCAGTCATGTGTGGCGGATGGAACTCAGACACAAGCTGGAGATCGGGCGAGGATGTGTCATGTTGACTATTCCGCTGATTCGAACATCGGTTCTCATGGCAGGGATGTGGACGTTGCTCGCTGGGTGTTCGACTGTGTCCGGCGGTGTAGGCGTTGGCGAGTCAGCCACGACACAGCCAACCGCTTCGGCCATCGTCCCTGCTGCAGGGACACCTGCGGCCGACTCGCCGGTTGCCACTCCCACGTCCGGGCAAGGTGCGGCCTGCGAGGTGGCGCTGGAGCACATGTCCGACTTCGTCATCCTAGACGATGGAGCAGAGGCGACCCTATCGGGCGCCTACGTGGTGACGGGCTTGCAGCTGGCCGATCGCTTGGAGAGCGGAAGGCCATCAAACGCGCGTTGACGCGAGATGAGGCGTCACATGAGCGAGTTCGCCTGTTAGCTGAAAGCTGAAGCCGTCACTGGGACGAGCCCGGCCTGGATGAGGCCCGAGGATCAGCGCGAGTCCTCTACCTATGACC
>JACCYW010000388.1 GCA_013696275.1 Chloroflexota bacterium
CGGCGAAGACCAGGTCGGCCAGTCCGACACCCAGATGAGTCACCAGCGTGCGGCCGCGCGGCGCGGCTGCGCCTTGGTCGAGCGCGACGCCGAGCGTCATATCTGGATCAGGGTAGCCCTTGAACACGCCGCCCGCCCGTGTGGCTTGGAACTGTTTCGCCTCGTCGACCAGGAAGAGCGACACGCCAGACGCGACCGCGGCCGGGATGCTCATGTCGTAGTCGACGGCGACGATGAGCGAGGCGGCTGAGAGGGCCTGGGCACGGATGCGTTGCCTGTCTCCTCCGAAGGGCAGCATGGTGATGACGAGATCTGCGCCCTCGATGGCTGACTCGGCATCGGACGCCCATCGAGCCGCGCGGAAGCCCCCTTCCAGGGCGCTGCGGCAAACGGCTTCCGCGCGCTCCGGATGACGATCGTGGACGACCAGGCTGCTGCCAGGCAGGAGATGAGCCAAGACCGGCAGATGCGAGCGAGCCTGGACACCCGCACCGACCATCGCGATGTCGACCGGTCCAGCGGTCGTGAACTGGCTCACAGGCCGAGGTCGCGCGTGTGCCCAGAGGTCGATGGCTACGCCGCTGACGGCGGCGGTCCGATGACTAGTGACCGGTCCGGCGTCGACCATCGCGAGCGGCACGCCTGTGAGCGGGTCATTCAGCACGACCGTGCCGTGGATGGCCGGCAGACCGGCCGTGGTGTTGGTCGGAAAGCCGGCCACCCACTTCATCCCCAGCAGGTCAGGCGCCGCACCAGCGCCTCGCAACGAGCCGGGCATCGCGTGGGCGAACGAGCCGTCCGGGCGCGGATGGACGGCCAGCTTGGGCGGCAGCTCGGCATCACCGACCAGGGAGGTCATGGCGTACCTGGCGAGCTCGATCCGATCGCCGACGGCAGGCATCAGCTGCTCTGCGTCGGTGGCTGAGAGGTAGAGAAGCGGCGTGCTCACAGGGGGGCGCGGACTCCAGCCTTCGCAAGGGTCGACCATGGCCAGACATGGTCATGACATTGGCACGGGGTAGGATGCCATTCGTGGCCACCAGACCGATGCTTGACACGGACGAGCAAAGACGCAGCCTCGAGAACCTGCGGCTGGAGCGCGACGCCATCGCGCTGTACGACAGCCTGGCCGGCATCGAAAAGGACCCGCGGCGCGCGACTGCCTTTCGGACCATCGCCCAGAACGAGCGTCGACATGCCGATGTCTGGGCGAGCCGTCTCCGTTCGATGGGTGCGGAAGTGCCGGAGGTCCTCGGGCCTCGCCCCCGCGTCCGGCTGATCATCGGATTGGCGCGCGTCTTCGGCACTCGCTCCGTGTCTGACCTTGTTCGTGCCCTGGAGGGTGACGAGGAAGACATCTACGCCGAGCAGGACGGACCCGAGGTGGCCTCCATCGCGGCCGACGAACGAGAACACGCCGAGATATGGAAGCGGCTCGACGCGGGCATGCCTGCGCTCCGGGAGACGTCTTCGAGGCAGGCTCGCGGACCGGCTGTCGCGTCTCCCGCCGGCGGCGCCGTCGCAGCTGGCCAGGCGCCAGTGGGCGCCGCTCCGGCGGCTGCGAGCGCCACCGCATCCAGGCCTGCTGCACGGGACCGTGACCGCGGCGAGAGTTGGCACGGGGCCAGCCGCTCGGGGACGCTGCGCGCAGCCATCTTCGGCATCAACGACGGATTGGTCAGCAATCTATCGCTGGTGATGGGCGTCGCGGGGGCGGCTGCGGAGCCCCGCTTCGTGATCCTGGCCGGCGTCGCGGGACTGTTGGCTGGCGCCTTCTCGATGGCCGCCGGCGAGTACGTCAGCATGCAGAGCCAGCGCGAGACGTTCGAGCGTCAGATCGCTCTGGAACGCGAGGAGATGCGCATCATGCCGGAGGAGGAAGAGCGCGAGCTGGCCGGCATATTCCGAGCCAAAGGCGTGCCCGCTGCCGACGCCCGCCGCATCGCAGCCGCGCTGATGGAGGATCCCGAGGCGGCCCTTGACACGAAGGTGCGTGAGGAGCTCGGCTTGGACCCCGATGAGCTTGGATCACCGTGGGGCGCAGCGACCTCTTCCTTCGTCGCCTTCGGCATCGGCGCAGCCGTGCCGCTGGTGCCTTACCTGCTGCTGACCGGATCATCCGCCCTGATCGTGGCGTTCGCGGCAGCCATGGTGGCACTCTTCCTGGTCGGGGCGGGCGTAAGCCTGGTCACTGGCCGGGGGCTGTTGTTCTCAGCCTCGCGCCAGGTCCTCATCGGGGCCGCCGCAGCGGTCGTGACGTTCCTTGTCGGCACCCTGATCGGGGTGGGTGCGGTGGCCGCTGGATGAGTGGGATGGATGCGCCGATGGCCTGGTCGAACGGTCCCGGCGAGACCTATGCTGCCCACCAGCACAGATACGACAAGCTGCTCACCGTCGTGGCTGGCTCCATCACCTTCACGACGCCCGAACGGTCCGTGCTGCTCCGAGCGGGCGATCGGCTGGAACTGCCGGCAGGTACCGAACACGGTGCCCAGGTCGGTGCCGATGGGGTGCGCTGCATCGAGGCCCACCTCCCGCCAGGGTCGGTCGCCATCATGCGCCGCGTGGAAACCGCATCGGTCGCGGAGACGTAGGACCACGAAAGGAGAGAGCACGCCCGGACGATCGGATGCCCAGCTGGTCGCGACCGTGGCCGAAGGCGATGCGACCGCGCTCGCCGAGCTCTACGACCGCTACGCCAACGCGATCTTTCGAGCCGCTTTTCTTCGCCTGGGCGATCGACAGATGGCGGAGGAGGTCTTGCAGGACACCTACCTGGCACTCTGGCAGCACGCTCTGGTATTCGATCCGCGCCAGGGCTCGTTGCTGGCGTGGCTGTCGACCATAGCCCGCAACCGTGCCGTCGATCGGCTACGCCAGCTGAGCAGGCGCCTGCGCGCGATCCCGCTGGCAAGCGTCCTGGCCGACGACGAGCACGATGAGCGAGGCATCGATCGGCTACTTGCCAAAGGTTCGCTGCTCGGCTCAGGCGCCAGGTCGGTAGACCCGCAACGACTGCTGGATGAGGCGGCGCTGCGCGATCACCTGCGCGGCATGCTGGCCAGTATCCCGCTCGTGGAGCGCCAGGTACTGGAGCTGGCCTACTACCAGGAACTGACGCAGGCGGAGATCGCGGCCCGGCTGGGATGGCCGCTCGGTACGGTCAAGACGCGCACGCGTCGGGCGCTCCATCGGCTCCGTCAGACGCTGACCGACGCATACGGTCCGGAAGTCGCACCGCCCATGCCCGACTGGCGGTTGGATCCCGCCGAGCC
>JACCYW010000395.1 GCA_013696275.1 Chloroflexota bacterium
GGCCGCGAACATCGGGAAGGTCGGGGTGGGGATGACCACCGCGTCACCGGGTCCCACCGCCATCGTCGTCACCAGCCGGATCAACTCGTCGGCACCGGCGCCCGGGATGATGCGCGCCGGGTCGACATCGATGACCTTGCCCAGGGCGGCGCGCAGGCGGGCGTAGGAGAGGTCGCTGTACTCCACCGCGCGATCGGCCCGATAGGCAGCCAGGCCGCTGGCCGCCCCGGGCAGCGCGCCGCCTCCGAGCGTGTTGAGGTCCGCCCTGATGACGTCCTCGACCCCGATGCCGGCTGTCGCCGCGAGTGCTTCGTCGGATGGCTCGGCTGGATAGGGAGTGATCGGGTCGGGCCGGCGCAGCAGCGAGAGCGGGTCGCCGTCACCGCCTGAGCGATCACCTGAAGCCCGCTCGCGCTCCGCCTGCGACGCCCGGGCCGTGACCGATGCCGCATGCAACGGCAGCCCTTCCACACCGGCGAGTGCCGCCACCGTCGGCGCCATCCGACGGATGCCCCCGGCAGACGCCTCGGCGATCTCCATCCAGCGTCCGAAGCTCTCGACACCCAGACCGCTCCAGCTCCGCGCTGCGCCGCCGGTCGGGAGCACATGGTTGGTGCCCATCGCGTAGTCGCCGCCGGCGATGGCGGTCCAGGGACCGATGAAGATGGCGCCCGCGCAGCGCACGCGTCCGGCCAGCGCACGAGCGTCCGAGCACTGGAGAGAGACATGTTCGGGAGCGATGGCGTCGATGAGCAGGAGCGCCTCGTGCAAGGCAGGCACCAGCACGATGCGGCCCAGTCGAGAGAACGTGTCGATGGCGGCGTCGCCAGTGCTCAGACCCGCGGCGACCTCGGGGATGACCGCCTCGACCGCGTCCGCCAGCGTCTCATCGTCGGTCATCAGGATGGCCAGCGAATCGGGGCCGTGTTCGGCCTGCGCCAGCAGGTCGAGCGCGACGAACCTGGCATCGGCCCCCGAGCCAGCCAGCACCACGCACTCCGAAGGGCCGGCCGGGAGATCGATGGCCACCTCCCCCGCCAGCGCCCGCTTGGCCGCCGTGACCCACGGGCCACCGGCACCCACGATGCGGTCGACGCGCGGTACCGACTCGGTGCCGTAGGCCAGGGCGGCGATGGCTTGCGCTCCGCCCACCTTCAGGATGCCATCGACGCCCACAAGCCGGGCGGCCACCAGGATCGACGCCGCTACCCGCCCATCGTGACCAGCCGGCGTCGCCAGGATGAGCTCGTCCACGCCCGCCAGCCTGGCCGGCACCCCGAGCATGATGACCGAGCTTGCCAGAGCCGCACGGCCGCCCGGGATGTAGCCACCGACACGGCGCACGGGTACCCAACGGCGCCAACCGATGACGCCGGGCATGGTCTGCACGACTCGACGCGGACGCAGCGCAGCTCGCTGGTCGGCGTGGAAGAGCCGCACAGCGGCCATCGATGCCCGCAGAGCAGCCACGACCTCGGGCGCGACCTGCGCCTCAGCCTGCGCGAACTCTTCTTCGCTGGCCCACAGGTCGGTCGGTCGAGCACCGTCGAAGCGGGCTGCCAGTTCGCGCAGCGCTTCGTCGCCACCACGACGGACCGTGGCCAGGATGTCGCCGACCTCCACCGTCGGTTCCACTGGTCGAAGACCGGACAGCCACTCATCCCTCGCTGTGGCGTCCAGCTCGCTCCACATCGTGCGCGCCATCTGCCGGCGGGGGACGGGCGGAGCCGTCATCGGATGACTTTCTCGATGGGCACGACCAGGATGTCGCGAGCTCCGGCGGCCTTGAGTGCCGGGACGAGCCGCCACAGGTGGCTGCGCTCCACCACCGAGTGCACGGCGATCATGCTCGGATCGGCCAGCGGCATCACGGTCGGCCCGGATAGACCTGGGATGAGGCCACGGATGGCGTCGAGCGAGGAGGCCGGTGCATTCATCATCATGTATTCCCGTCCGCGCGCATCTAGGACGCTGCTGAGCATCGTCACGAGCGGATCCCGCCGGTCATCAGGCACTCCCGCGCGAGCGACCAGGACGGCCTCCGATTCGAGCAGGGTGGCCAGCGGTCGTAGGCCGTTGAGGCGCAGCGTCGAGCCGGTGGCCACCAGGTCGACTATGGCGTCGGCCATACCGAGGCGGGGCGTGACCTCGACGGCGCCGTGGACATCGACCAACCGGGCATCGATGGCTCGCTCGGTCAGGAAGGCACGGGTCAGCCGTGGGAAACCGGTCGCGATGCGGCAGCCGACCAGGTCCTCAGGACGGCGGATGGCACCATCACGAGGCACGGCCAGCACAAGGGCGCAGGCTCCGAAGCCAAGCGGCACGACCGACTCCAGACCGCCGCCGCGCTCAGCCACGAGGTCCTGTCCGGTGATGCCCAAGTCGACCACACCATCGGCCACGTACTGACAGATGTCCTCCGTCCGGACGAAGAGCAGCTCCAGGTCGTGGTTGCGGACCTGGGCGCTCAGGCTGCGTTCCGTGACCTCGAAGTCGAGGCCCGCATCATGGAGAAGCGTCACGGCTGGCGTCGCGAGCCGACCCTTGTTGGGCAAGGCGAGGCGCAAGGAACCGGTCCCGTTGGTGACGATCCCGCTGGCGACGGCGAGAGGTCCAGCGCGCTTCATGTGCGGCGCTTCGACCGTGTGCGGGCCAGGCGATCCAGGACCAACCGGTAGCCGCCCCGGCCATAGCGAAGCCATTGGTTGACCCGGCTGATGGTGGCGCTGGAAGCACCCGTCCGACGCGAGATCTCGGTGTAGCTGAGGCCTTCGTCCAGGTACCGCGCGACCTGCCAGCGTTCGGCCAGATCCTCCATCTCGGCGACCGTGCACAGATCGCGCAGATAGCGGAGTGCCTCCTCCTCGTCGCGCAGGCTGAGCAGGCCGCGGGCCAGCTCGCGCGTCGCCTGCGACATCCAGGGATCCTCGGCGAGC
>JACCYW010000417.1 GCA_013696275.1 Chloroflexota bacterium
CCACAGAGGAGCCGCTGGCCGATGTCGCGCGTGCCAACCACGAGGACGTCGACCACGCCGTCGGTGTCGCCCGGCGTGCCTACCGGCGGACGTGGCGGACGATGCCCGGACGGGAGAGGGCCAAGTACCTCTTCCGCATCGCGCGCATCCTCCAGGAACGCAGTCGGGAGTTCGCCGTCCTGGAGACGCTGAACGGCGGTAAGCCGATCAAGGAGTCGCGCGACGTGGACGTGCCGCTCGCGGCGGCCCACTTCTGGTACTACGCCGGCTGGGCGGACAAGCTGGAGTACGCCTACCCGGGCCGGGATGTGCAGCCGCTGGGTGTGGCAGCACAGGTCATCCCGTGGAACTTCCCGCTGCTCATGCTCGCCTGGAAGATCGCACCAGCGCTGGCCGCCGGTAACACGGTGGTGCTCAAGCCGGCCAGCTCGACGCCCCTGTCGGCGATGCTGTTCGCCGATGTCTGCCGCCAGGCAGAGCTGCCGCCCGGCGTCGTCAACATCGTCACCGGACCAGGCGAGATCGGCCTGGCATTGGTGAGCCATCCGGATGTCGACAAGGTCGCCTTCACGGGTTCGACTGCGGTCGGCAAGACCATCGGCCGTGCCCTCGCCGGCAAGGACAAGCAGGTCACCCTGGAGCTTGGCGGCAAGGCTGCCAACATCGTCTTCGATGACGCCGCGCTCGATCAGGCCGTGGAAGGCGTGGTCAACGGCATCTTCTTCAACCAGGGTGAGGTCTGCTGCGCAGGGAGCCGCCTGCTGGTCCAGGAGTCGATCGCCTTGCCCTTCATCGAACGGCTCAAGGACCGCCTTGCCACCCTGCGGGTGGGCGACCCGCTGGACAAGAACACGGACGTGGGAGCCATCAACAACGCGGCACAGCTGGCCAAGATCGAGGAACTGGTGGAGGCTGGCGTGGCCGACGGCGCGGACATCTACCAGCCAGCCTGCGAGCTCCCTGCGCGCGGCTTCTTCGTTCGGCCCACGTTGTTCACCAACGTGTCCCAGTCCAGCCGCATCGCCCAAGAGGAGATCTTTGGGCCGGTGCTTTCGGTCATCACGTTCCGCACGCCCGAGGAGGCCATCGAGAAGGCCAACAACACGCCCTACGGGTTGTCGGCCGGGGTGTGGACCGAAAAGGGCAGCCGTATCCTGGCCATGGTCAAGCGCCTCCGGGCAGGCGTGGTGTGGGCCAACACCTTCAACCGATTCGATCCCACCAGCCCCTTCGGCGGCTATAAGGAATCCGGCTATGGGCGAGAGGGCGGCCTGCACGGACTGCTGGCTTATCTGGATCTGGGCGACGGTCACTGATGGCTCGGCGGGCGAGTCCGGCCGGACCGTCGGCCACTGCTGAGTCAAGTGGCATCCCAGCGCGCATACCCGTGCGCAAGACCTACAAGCTGTATCTGGGCGGCCAGTTCCCGCGCTCCGAGTCCGGCCGCTCATACCTGGTGCGCGATGGGGATGGTGCGCCGCTGGCGAACGCGGTGCGCGCCTCGCGCAAGGACTTGCGTGATGCGGTAAGGACGGCCCGCGGCGCCTTTTCCGGTTGGGACGCCAAGACGGCCATGAATCGCGGCCAGGTCCTGTATCGGGTGGCGGAGCTCATGGAGGGGCGGCGCGAACAATTCCAAGCGGAGGTAGCGGCAGCCGAGGGCCTCGGAGCGGCAGCCGCCGGGCAACAGGTCGACCGCTCCATCGACCGCTGGGTCTGGTACGCCGGCTGGGCTGACAAGATCAGCCAGCTCTTGGGCACGGTCAACCCGGTCGGGGCCAGCTACTTCGACTTCACGTTCCCCGAGCCGACCGGGGTGGTGGGAGTCGTTGCCCCGGAGCCGTCGTCATTGCTGGGCCTTGTATCCCGTCTCGCCCCGGCCGTGGTCGGCGGCAATGCCGTGGTGGTCATAGCGTCGGAGTCGCGCCCATTACCAGCCGTGACGCTCTCCGAGGTCCTGGCCACGAGTGATGTACCGGCCGGCATCATCAACATCCTGACCGGCCTGCGGCGCGAGCTGGTGCCGGTCCTGGCGGCGCACATGGACGTCAACGCCATCGACACGTGGGGCGTGCCGTTCGATCTCCGTCAGGCGGTGGAAGAAGCGGCCGTCGAGAGCGTCAAGCGCTTGTCGCGTCCGCGTCGGCCTGCGGAGGTGGATGGTTTCGACTGGTTGGACGACGCGCGGGCCCAGCGACCGGA
>JACCYW010000457.1 GCA_013696275.1 Chloroflexota bacterium
CGTCACTCCGGCGGCGCCCCGAGGTAGGCCTCGATGACCTTGGGATCGGCCCTGACCTCGGCCGGTGTGCCCTCCGCGATGCGCTCACCATGATCGAGCACGGTGATCCTGTCACTCACCCCCATGACGACCCGCATATCGTGCTCGATGAGCAGGATGGTCAGGCCCAACTCTCCGCGCAACCGGCCGATGAGCTTGGTCATCTCCTCGGTCTCATTGGGGTTCATCCCTGCTGTCGGCTCGTCAAGCAAGAGCAGCAGCGGATCGCTCGCCAGCGCACGCGCGATCTCAAGGCGCCGCTGGTCCCCGTAGGGCAGGTTGCGGGCGACGACGTCACCGCGTCCCTTGAGGCCCACCAGCTCCAGGAACTCGCGACCACGGGTCCGCGCACGTTCCTCCTCGCGCGCCCGCCGGGGCGTCGACAGGAGCGCGTCGAGCATGTTGCTGCGCAACTTCGAGTGCATCCCGACCAGCACGTTCTCGAGCACTGTCATGTTCTGGAAGAGCCGGATGTTCTGGAAGGTGCGCCCGATGCCAGCCTCCACCATGTCGTTGGGACGAGCGCTCTTGAACAGGCCGAACCGGACAAGCAGCCGGTCCCACCAGGGCGGCCTGACGATAGCCACCAGCAGGGTCAGGATGAGCAGGACCAAAGCGACCAGCACGCTCACGCCGAGCAGCCCCACCGAGCCCGTCGCCAGCCCGATGGCCAGGCCCAGGGACAGGGCGATGAGTGCGGGCGCCAGCCACACGAACGGCTCCAGCCAGGCGCGGATGGGGCGCGCGACCATGCGCTTGCCGCGGAAGTCGATCTGGCCGTCGGTCGGATCGATGATGCCCGCCACGACGTTGAAGAAGGTGGTCTTGCCGGCCCCATTGGGCCCGATCAGGCTGACGATGGATCCCTTCGGCACGACCAGCTCGGCGCTGTTGACAGCGATCAGGCCGCCGAACCGCTTGGTGATGCTCCGGGCGTGTAACAGGACCTCCGGCCGACTGGCCTGCTGGGTGGTCATCCCATCTGACCCTTGGCGTCGATCCCCTCAGGCGAAGTCGTCATGGCATCCTCGGCCGGAGCATGGAGCTCGCGCGCCCTGCGCCGATTGGGGAAGAGGCCCTCCGGTCGCAGCAACATCATGCCGACCAAGGCCAGCCCGAACAGCAGGAACTGGTACTCCACGAAGTCGATATCGCTCAGGATGGGGACCGTGAAGACGTCGAAGAAGGCGGTCAGTTGCTTCAGCAACACCGTCTGGATGATGTAGATCACGAAGGCGCCAACAGCGACGCCCCATGAGTTCGCCATCCCGCCCAGCACGACCATCGCCAGGACCGTGAAGGAGACCTCGAAGAGGAACTGATCGGGCGACACGAAGATGAGCTTGGAAGCGTTGAAAACGCCGGCCAGGCCGGCCGTGGTGGCACCCAGCGCAAAGGCCAGCAACTTGGTCGTGACGGTGTTGATGCCAGCGCTGGCGGCGGCTAGCTCATCCTCACGGATGGCCTGCCAGGCGCGCCCCACTCGTGAGTCCTGGAGCCGGTAGACGAGGACGAGGACGACCGTGATGATGAGCGCCATCAGGATGTAGTAAGGCACCGGGTTGATGCCGCCGAAGACGATGCCCGGCAGGCTCGGTCGGTCGATGCCGGCGATGCCGTTGGTGCCATTGGTCCATTGATCGGAGTTCTTGAAGACGACCGGCACGATCTCGCCGAAGCCGAGCGTCACGATAGCCAGGTAGTCGCCGCGCAATCTGAGGGTCGGCGCACCCAGCAGGATGCCGAAGGTAGCCGCCACGAAGGCACCCACCAGGAGCATCGGCCAGAACGGGAAGTGCAGGTCGGTGAAACTGGAGGCCGTGTAGGCCCACGTGTACGAGCCGATGGCGAAGAAGGCGGCGTAGCCCAGATCCAGCAGACCGGCCAATCCGACCACGATATTGAGGCCGACCGCCAGCAGGACGAACACACCGGCCTTGGCGAAGCTGTCCATCCAGGAGGTCTGCGCCAAGAAGCCGTTGAAAGGCGGCAGCGTCACGATGAGCGGCAGCACGGCGGTCACGATGGCCATCCCGACGATGATGGAGATCGAGCGATGGCGGCCGAAGAATCCGGCCACGTTGCCAGGGCCGCGCGGACGGACGGACCGACGCGCCGGCAGCTCCTCTATCCGAGCGGTCATGCCCGTTCACCGAGCTGCTGCCCGAAGAGGCCGGCCGGTCTGAAGACGAGCACGATGATGAGCACGGCGAAGATGACCGCCTGGGACCATCGGGCATATCCCAATTGAGTCGTGATGACCTCCACGAAACCGATGGCGAAGCCACCGATGACGGCCCCGCTCAGGTTCCCGATGCCACCCAGCACGGCGGCCGTGAACGCCTTGAGCCCGGCGCTGAAGCCCAGGCTGAAGCTGACAGTCCCGAACTGGAGCCCGTAGGCGATACCCGCCGCACCGGCTAGAGCCGAGCCCAAAAAGAAGGTCAGGGCGATGGTGACATTGATGTTGACGCCCATGAGCTGCGCCGCCTCGCGGTCCTGCGAGGTGGATCGCATCGCCCGACCGAGGCGACTGCGCGATACGAACGATTGGAGAGCGACCGTCAGGACCAGTGCGACCAGGAAGATGAATACGCTGATCCAGGCGATGTTCGCGCCGAAAAGCTCGAAGCGCTCCTGGACCGGGAAGATCTGTGGGGTCGCGACCGGCGATGGCCCGCGCCATGCGTACACCACATTCTGGAGTATGAAAGAGACGCCGATGGCGGTGATGAGGGGCGCCAAACGAGGCGCGTTGCGCAACGGACGGTAGGCGAAGCGCTCGATGCCCACGCCGATGACGCCCATGATGGGCATGGTGATGAGAAAGGCGGCCGCCAGCGAGAAGGCCAGCATGCCCGGGTCGGAGACCGGCCCGGAGAGGCCCAGTGTGGTCAACACGGTAAGAGCCACGAAGGAGCCAACCATGAAGATGTCGCCGTGCGCGAAATTGATGAGCTCGATGATGCCGTAGACCATCGTGTAGCCCAAGGCGACCAGGGCGTAGATGCCGCCGATGGTCAGCGCGTTGAAGAACTGCTCCGTCAGCGTGGCGATCAGCTGGTCCAACGGATCAAGCCTCCCACGGATCCAGGAAGTGCTGGACGTGACGAGGCTGGGGAGTCGCCTCCCCAGCCTCGTTGATGCTTCAGGGGTTAGGGGGCGATCTCTGCGAAGTCCTCCTGTCGCACGAAGACCCAGCCACCGGTGCCGTCATTCAGCTCCGTGTCGGTCTTATAGAAAGAGATGAACTTCTGGCTCGAATCGCCGTTCTCGTCGAAGTTGAGGGTGCCCAGGACCGTCTCGTAGGTGTTGCCACCGAAGATGTGGGCCCGAACGGCCTCCCGGAGAGCGGCCATGTCGGTGGCCGTGTCGGCCGATCCCTCGATGGCCCCGATGAGGGCCTGCGTGCAGGCGTAAGCCAACGCGCTGTAGGCCCCCGGCTGCTCGTCGAATTCGGCGCTGTACGCCGCGGCGAACGCTTCCGGATCGGGGATATCGTGGATGCCGGCAACGGTGCCGTGGACGTTCTCCGAGTTCTCGACGCCGGCCAGCGTGATCATGGCTCCCTCCTGGCCGCCTTCCTGAAGGTCGGTCGTACCGTCGGGACCCACGAACGGGATCTCCAGCAATCCGGCCGTGCCCATGTCCTTGCGCAGCTGGCCGCCACCGGTGACCTGGGTCCCGCCGAAGAAGACGACATCGAAGTCGCCCGCCGCGGTCAGGAGCGCCGCGAAGGACTGGTTCGTCGTGAAGTCGTTGCCATCTCGCTTGACGACCGAGCCGCCCAGGTCCTCGAACTCAGCGGTGAAGGAGTTGGCGACGCCGACGCCGAAGGCCTCGGTGTCATCGATGACGTAGGCGCTGCGCGCCTCGAGGTCGTTGTACGCGTACTGCGCTGCCGCCGGGCCCTGGATGTCATCGGGGGTGGCGACGCGGAAGTAGTTGCGCTGCTCGGGATTGTTGGGCCGATAGACCTCGGAGCCTTCCTTGGTCAGGTCGACGCCCGTGTTGGACGGGCTGCACTGGGCCAGGCCAGCCTCGTTGGTGACCGGGATGATGGCTCGCGCCACGTTCGAGTTGAATGGTCCGACCATGCCCACCACGGCCGGGTCGGCGACCAGGATGCCGGCGTTCGAGGCGCCCTGGTCGGGGTCGTGAACGCCGTTGACGGCGTCATCCTGGATGCTCAGCTCGAGCATGTAGCCACCGACACCGCCGGCCTCGTTGGCTTCCAGGACGGCCAGCTCGAGCCCCTGGCGGGTGGGGACACCGTTGGCGACTTCGCCGCCAGAGAGTGGTAGGTCGACACCGATCTTGACGGTGCCCCGACTGGACGCGCCAGCCGACGCGCCGGCCGACGCTCCGGCGCTCGCACCGGGCGATACGGGGGGGGAAGTAGGCGCTCCGGCGGTACACGCCGCACCGACCATCAGGACGATCGCCCCGAAGGCACCGAGATTCCTCAGCTTCATGTGTTGTGTGACTCCTCCTTGCTCCTCATCGCGTCGTATCGACTTCGTCGTTCGCCTCTGTCGCCTTCACGAGCACGCCTCGTCTTTGAGTCGGCTGCAAAGGGGCGGCTCGCCCTCGGGCGGTGACCACCGGGCCGGTCACTCTGGGAACGGCCCATCTTCCATGCTCTTCCATGAGCACACGTGAGATGCGTTCATCGACCTTCGACGCGATGCCGTATCATAGCCAGCGGCGTCTCGAATGCAAGGACGCCTTGAGCGCCCCGGGAACGGTCCGCACGGTTCAAGTGAACCGGCTAGGCACCCGGCGCGGCGCGCTCCGGGCCTCTGACAAGCACGTTGGGACTGCCATCGGCGGTCATGACGAGCCCGTAGGGCCGTCGCCGCACACACAGGGGAACGCCACGGAAGGTCCGGCCTTGACCCGCGCAGCATGCCCCGCGCGGTCGACCAGCTTCACCCCCTCGACGGGGCGGCTGAGTCTTGCTGCGACCCGTCCGCTCCCCTCTGTAGAACGACACACAGGAGTCCTGCGTGAGTAAGAACGTGGCTGTCTTCGTAGACGTGGCCAACATCTTCTATGCCGCCAAGGCGGCCGGGGTCGACATCGATTATGTGACCCTCCTTCGCTCGGCCACCGCCGGGCGTGACTTCGTGCGCGCCTATGCGTACACCGGGCTGGACCCGGAGAACGAGAACCAGCGGCAGTTCCATGCCTTCCTTTCCCGCAGCGGGTTCAAGGTGGTAAGCAAGGACATCCGCAAGTACGGCGATGGCCGGATCAAGGCGAACCTGGATATCGAGCTCGTGGTCGACATGATGCGCATGGCGAATCACCTTGATGTCTGCGTCGTCGTCTCGGGTGATGGCGATTTCGCGCCGGCCATCAGGGCCGTCCAGCAGATGGGCGTCCGTGTCGAGGTAGTCAGCTTCCGCGGTAACACCAGCTCCGACCTCATCGAGGTAGCTGACGTCTTCACCGATATCACGCAGTTGGCGAGGGTCGAGAAGGGCGCTCGCAGCGGGCGCCGCGTGGCCGCCGAGGGTGACCTCTCGATGACCGCCGTGCCCGAGAAAGAGAGTGAGGGTGCGGTGCGCCGCCGGCGCACCAGGCGTGATCAGCCGGCGGCCGCTGTCGACGCCGGCCGACCTGCCCCGCCGCCCAGCCCGGCGGCGGCCCCGGCGATGCCGGGCAACCTCATCG
>JACCYW010000003.1 GCA_013696275.1 Chloroflexota bacterium
TAGAACCAGTAGATGGGCACGAAGATGGCGATGAACAGCACGGCCAAGAAGGAGATGGAGCGCGCATTGCCGCTCTGGCGCACGACCTTCGCCGCTCGCTCCTCGGTCAACCCGACGGTATGCACACGATCGCCGGCGTAGAAGCGCTCAGGGCTGGCTTCCCTGTCCAGGACCGGGGTCACGTCCTGGTCCTCCGGCCGGGGCGTCAGCTCGCGCCCGGTCCGACCGTCGGTCATATGCAGCCGCTGGGTGATCGGGCTGGGATGAGCCCGGGCTGCCCGAGGGCGACGGGCAGCGGTCCCAGCGTGATACTGCTCGTGTCTACCGTGAGCACCCCGCCAGCGACGCTGTGGGCGAAGCGGTCCATCCCCCGCGGTGCAGGCCCGAGCTCCTGGATCTTGGTGCCGAGCCTGTCATAGCGCGATCCATGGCACGGGCACTCGAACCAGTAGTTGGAGTCGCAGAAGTTGGGCTTGCAGCCAAGGTGCGGACAGCGCTGGTACATGGCCCGCACATTGGTGGCCGCGCCCATCCCGTCCGGGCTCGCCCCGTCCGTGAAACCCAGATTCGGGTCGATGAGCTGGACGAACGTGCGCGCCTCGCTGAAGTAGGCCGGAGCGCCGTCGCGCAAGGAGATGCCCTGATTGGCCGGGCTGGCCGCCACGGTATCCAGGTTGCCCAGCGCCACTGTGGCCCCGAAACCAGAGGACAGGTTGGGCCACAGGAAGGCAAGTGTGCCGCCACCTACTTCCAGCAGCCACAGCCCCACGCCAGCACCGAGCGTGCGCCGCAGCAACTGGCGCCGCGAGAGACCGGCCGGTCGGCCCGTGCGCATCTCGTCCAACACCTCGCGAGTGAGGGCGCGCGACTCTTGCGCGCGGGTCAGCTTCCAGTTGCCCATCGATCGTCTCTCGTGTGCCTAGAGTGCGAAGTAGAGGCCCTGCCAGGGCAGGGTCCAGGCATAACCCGGGCCGCGGAAGAATGCGCCCAGGAAGGTGATGGTCAGGCCGGCCGCCGTGAACATGGAGAAGAGGAGGACGCCCACCTTGCGATCGGACGGTCGCGATGAGCCGCCGTCGCCCCGGGGTCCCCGGTCGATATAGGGCACCAACGCCGCGCCAACAAGCACGACGGTCGGGGTCAGGACGCCGGCCACGGTGGGATGGAAGTAGGCCAGCAGCTCCTGCAGGCCCACGAAGTACCACGGTGCCTTGGCCACGGCCGGCGTGACATTGCCGTTGGCCAGCTCCTCCAGCGGCGCGTTGATGAACAGACCCATGAACAGCAGGAAGACGCTGATCATGGCCGCCGCGAAGAACTCGATGGACAGCAGGTGCGGCCAGGTCATGACCGTGTCGTCCGGTTCCTTCTGGACCCGCACCACGGCGTCCTGCTTGACCAGAGCCAGCAGTCGATAGGGCTTGGCGGCCATCGGTACGCGCTGCTTGTCTATCTCCGTGGTGCGCCGCTCGGGCGGTGCCGAGGGCAGGGTGGTCCGGCGCTCCGGCGTGGCCGTTCCGGGCACAGCGGGTGCAGCGGGGAGCCGCGTCCTTTCGTCGCTCATGCGGTCGTACCTCCGGCTCTACAACGGACCTGAGATGCCGCCGTCCTTGCGGATCCGCCAGAAGTGGACGGCCAGGAATATGGCTCCGGCCAGCGGCAGCAGGATGACGTGCAGTACATAGAAACGCAGCAGTGTGTTCTGGCCGACCTCGATGCCACCCAGCAGCAGCAACTGGCTGGGGGTATTGAAGACGGGCGCGTAGTTGGCCATGTTGGTGCCGATGGTGATGGCCCAGTAGGCGATCTGGTCCCACGGCAGCAGGTAGCCGGTGAACGAGAGCATCAGGGTCAGGAAGAGGAGCACCACCCCGACCACCCAGTTGAACTCGCGGGGCGGCTTGTAGGCGCCGTGGTAGAAGACCCGCATCATGTGCAGGAAGACGAAGAAGACCATCAGGTGCGCCGCCCAGCGGTGGATGCCGCGGGTCAGGTTACCGAAAGGGACCTGCCGCTGGATCTCCAGGATGTTGGTGTAGGCCAGGACGTCGGAAGGGACATAGAAGAACATCAGGTAGACGCCGGTCACGGTCAACACCAGGAAGAGGAAGAAGGAGAGGCCGCCCAGGCAGAAGGTGTAGGCGAAGCGGACGGCGTGCTGCCTGACGCGCACCGGGTGCAGGTGCAGGAAGACGTTGTTCATGACTGCCAGCGCCCGGCTGCGCTCGTCCGCCGGGTACGCCTGGCGGAACAGGGAGCGCCATGCCGCGCTGCGCCGGATGGTCTGGTCGACGCGTTCCAGGAAGCTCACTGGCCAACCGCTCCCGGTGGCCGCAAGCGTCCGGCGATGATAGAGGCGAGACCTATCGATGGCCTCATCTCACGTAGCCTCCCGTGTCCTCTTGGTTGCCCAGGCCGGTCAGACCCAACTGCGAGTCGCGGTAGCTCTCCTTGTAGAGCCGGCCATCGCTGCTGATCTCCTGGAGCTCGAACCGCTCCATCGTAATCGCGTCGAACGGACAACGCTTGACGCACAGCGCGCAGCGGATACACAGCTCTTCATCGAGCACCATCGCCGCGCCCTGGCTCCAACCGTAGGCGTCGGCCAGCTCCGGCAGTGCCCCTTCTGACTTCATCTGATTGACGTCGATCATGTGGATGACGCCTTCCGGGCAGACATCCGCGCACGCACCGCAGAGGGTGCAGCGAAATGGGTCGAACCAGATGTTGTAGTTGCACATCAGGCAGCGCGTCGACTCCGTGACCGCCTCGGCCGCTGAGTAGCCGCGCTCCACCGGCGTATCGAAGTTGACCTTGGGATCGGCCGACGGCATCCGGTCCGCCAACTGGACCATGGGCACGTGGACCCGCGGGATGGTGTCCCAGAACTCGGGCATCTCGTGGCGCCATGAGCTGACGATGCGCACGTTGGCATCGACCTCCACGGTGCTGCGTCCAGAGAGGTAGCGGTCGATGGCGAAAGCGCACTTCTTGCCGTGGCCGGCGGCCTCGATGAGCGTGGTCGGCCCGGTCACGAAGTCGCCGCAGGCGAACACACCGCGGACGTTGGTGGCATATGTGCCTGGGTCCACCCGGACCCGACCTCGGTTGATCTCGAAAGAGGCCTCCACCGGCAGGAAGGTGTTGTCGGCGGCCTGGCTCACGGCGGGGATGACGGTATCGGCCTTGATGACGAACTCGGTCCCCTCCACTGGCACCGGGGCACGCCGGCCGGTCGCATCCGGTTCGCCGAGGCGGTTGCGCACGAAACGGACACCGGTGATCTTGCCATCCTCGCCCAGTATCTCGACCGGGCTGGCCAGGAACTCCATGCGCACGCCCTCGCGCTCGGTCTCACCGAGCTCCTCCTCATCGACCACCAGCTCCGAGCGGGTACGCCGGTAGGCGATGGTCACGTTGCTGGCGCCATGACGAAGGCTGGTGCGGGAGCAATCCATGGCCGTGTAACCGCCGCCGATGATGACCACGTCGTCACCCACCGTGAGCGGCTCGCCCAGGTTGGCGATCTTCATGAAGTCGACGCCGTACTGGATGCCGTCCAGATCGCCGCCCGGCACGTCGAGCGGGACAGCGTCCATGGCCCCGGCGCAGATGGCGATGGCGTCGAAACGCTCCTGGAGCTGCTCGAAGGTGATCTCCCGGCCGATGCGGATGCCGTAGCGGAACTCCACGCCCAGCCTTTCCACCAGGTCCACATCCGCTTCGATCGCCTCACGCGGCAAACGGAAGGCGGGCACCCCGATGAGCATCGTGCCGCCGGCGTAGGGCAGCTCGTCGAAGACCGTCACGGCGTGGCCGGCGACCGCCAGCTCGCGTGCCACGGCGATACCGGCCGGGCCCGCGCCGACGACGGCCACCGTGGTGCCGCGCGGGGTGATGGCCGGCATATCGTCCGGGATGCCCGATGCACGGTGCCATTCGTAGAGGAAACGCTTCATGGCGCGGATGGCCAACGGGCGATCGATGTCACCGCGCCGGCAGGCACGCTCGCACGGTGCCGAGCAGACATAAGCACACATGGCCGCTACCGGGTTCGGCTCGCGGGCCAGGATGTAGCCCTCCTCGAACCGGCCCTCGGCGGCCAGATTCAGGTAGCCGCGGCAGTTGGTCCCGACCGGGCACCCCTCCTGGCATTCGATGTTGCACTGGAGCCAGGAAGCGTTGACCGGTTGGACCAGGAATTCCTGTGCAGGGTCTATCGCCAAGGTGTGGGTCTGGGCCTCATGGGGAGAGTCGTGAGCGGGTCGCGAGCAAGCACGAATCTACCATCAGGGGGGACCATCGGCTGCCAGCTCGCTGGTAGAGCGGCTCGTAGACATGGGCGGCCGGACACTCGTAGGCTGGCCCGAGTGTCGAC
>JACCYW010000019.1 GCA_013696275.1 Chloroflexota bacterium
GCTCCTCCGCCGCACTCCCGGAGACCTACCCTGACGGCCAAGCGCTCGTCGGCCGGCTCATCATCGCCGTCACCAACCTGCCGCCCCGGCGGATAGCCGGCTTCGTGAGCCAGGTGCTCGTCCTGGGAGCCCTCCCCGCCGACGGCACCATCCCGCTCCTGGGGGTCGACGAGGGCGCCTCACCGGGCGACCCCATCGGCTGACGCCGGCCGCTCGCGGTTCCCCGGGCCGATACTCCCCCCGGGTATCGCGGGTTCGCTCTGCGGGGTCGCACGAAGCACGCTAACGTAGGTCGCCCGGGAATCACCCCTGAAGGCCTCCTGAGGACGTTTGACCGGTAGCTCATCGGCTGGGCCGAACCCAGTCGACTCAGCCATTCGGACCGGCGTGAGGGCGCGCTACGGGCGGTCTGATGACCGTCGGGACGGGCCGTGTCGATTTATCTTGGATCCGGTAGATGGGGCTGCCATCGATGGACGCGAAGCAGGTCTGGCGCGCCGCATTGGGCGATCTGCAGGTATCGCTGTCGCCCGCCAACTTCGAGACGTGGCTGAAGGACACGGCGCTCATCTCGGTCGACGACAGTCGGTTCCGGGTGGCGGTCCCCAACGGGTTCGCCAAGGACTGGCTCGAGACGCGCTATCGGTCACTGATCTGCCAGACCCTCGCGCGCATCGTGGGTTACAGCGTCAACGTCGACTTCGAGATCCGTGAGGCTGTCGCCACTGCCGCCGGCGGACCGGCAGTCCCCGCGCCGATGGTCAGGTTGGAGTCGGGGCGGGGCAGCGGCGAAGGCGGATCGGTCAGCCTCAATCAGCGCTACACGTTCCGCACCTTCATCGTCGGGTCGGCCAATCGCCTGGCCCACGCGGCCAGCCTGTCGGTCGCCGAGCGGCCCGGCCAGGCCTATAACCCGCTCTTCCTCTACGGCGGCGTCGGGCTGGGCAAGACGCACTTGATGCACGCCATCGGCAACCAGGTGATGGCTCGATTCCCGCGCAAACGCGTCGTCTACGCCACCTCCGAGAAGTTCACCAACGAGTTCATAACCAGCATCCAGCAAGGCCGCATCGACGAGTTCCGCGGGCGCTATCGCCGCATCGACCTGCTGCTCATCGATGACATCCAGTTCATCGCCGACAAGGAGCGCACCCAGGAAGAGTTCTTCCACACGTTCAATGCCATCCATGACGAAGCCAAGCAGATAGTCCTGTCGTCCGACCGCCCACCGAAGCAGATCGTGACGCTGGAAGAGCGGTTGCGCAGCCGCTTCGAATGGGGTCTCATCGCCGACCTCACAGCACCCGACCTGGAGACCAGGATCGCCATCCTGCGGGCCAAGGCGGAGGAGGGGTCGGTGCCCATCAGCTCGGACGCCCTGGAGTTCATCGCCCGCAAGGTCCAGAGCAACATCCGCGAGCTCGAAGGTGCCCTCAACCGCATCGTCGCCTTCGCCAATATGAATGCCCGGCCGCTTGACTCGGACCTGGCCCAGGAGGTCCTCTCGAACGTGCTCTACCAGCACCGGCGCCGGGTGGTCACGCCGGAACGGATCGCCCTGGCGGTGAGTGACTACTACGGAGTGGAGATCGACCTGCTGCGGGGCCAGAAGCGCGACCGGGCCATCGTGATGCCCCGTCAGATCGCCATGTTCCTCATGCGCGCCGAGACCGACGTGTCGCTACTACGCATCGGGGCCGAGTTGGGCGGCCGCGACCATTCGACGGTCCTTCATGGGTGCGACAAGATCGAGCGCGAGAGCCAGGAGAATGAGGAGCTCCGTCGAGAGCTGGCGGCCGTACGAGAGCTCATCTACGCCGACTGATGACGCTCCCCCTCGAGAGCCCGGACTGTCGGCAAGTCGGTCACGGACGGTGCACGAGACAGCGGGCTGTGGAGAAGCTGACAAGGTTCTCCCGGTCGGATCGTCCGCTGCCCACCGGTCGTCCCACGCGGTTCCACGTAGCGGGCGGCGACGTCCCAGCGTGCGTCGAACGTGGACGGCACCGTTCATCCCCACCGTCCACGTCATGATGATGACGATGGGATGAGAAGATAAGAAGGATGGTTCAGAGCCCGGCCCGGGCACCCAGTGCATAAGCCCGCCACCGCCGTGCAGTGAGGGACTGACAGACGTGAAGTTATCGGTCATGCAAGAGAACCTGGCGCGCGGTCTATCGGTCGTCAGCCGTGCGGTCAGCACCCGCAACACACTCCCCGTACTGGCCAACGTGCTGCTCCGGACAGAGGACGGAGGGCTGAAGCTCACGGCCACTAATCTGGAGATCGGCATCACCTCGTGGGTCCCCGGACGGATCGATGCCGACGGTGCCCTGACCGTACCGGCCCGGCTGATCACCGACGTGGTCAACGGTCTGCCCGGCGGCGAACGGGTCGACCTGGAGGTCGACGGGACGACCCTGCTCATACGGGCGGGCCGGTACCAGACCCACCTGCGGGGCATCGACGCCGAAGAGTTCCCGGTCATCCCGTCAGCGGGCGACCGACCGACCACTCGGATAAGCCAGCGGCTGCTCCGTCAGGCGCTCGCCGAGGTCGCCTTCGCGGCCGCCGCGGATGAGGCGCGACCCATCCTGACCGGTGTACTGACCAGGCTGGTGGGCGACAGGTTGACGCTGGCCGCGGCCGACAACTACCGCATCGCGGTCAAGACGCTGCCTATCATGGACACGGTGGAAGACACCACTCTGGTCGTCCCGGCCCGCTCCTATAACGAGTTGATGCGTGTATTGACTCACACCGATGATCCGGTCGAGTTGATGCTGGCCACCTCCAAGAGCCAGATCCTCTTCCACCTGGAGGGCATCGAGTTGGTCAGCCGTCTCATCGACGGCCAATTCCCCAACTACCAGCAGGTGCTGCCGACCTCGCACGCCAGCCGGGTGGTGGTCGATCGGGACGAGCTGCTCAAGGCGGTCAAGTTGTCGGCGCTCATCGCCAGCTCCGCGGCCAACGTGGTGCGCCTCAAGGTCGGTGAGAACGGTGGTGGCGTGACCATCGCGGCGGCCGCTGACGTGGGCGACGCCGAGGGGGAAGTGGAAGCCGCTACGGAGGGCGATCCGGTCACCATCGCCTTCAATGCGCGCTACCTGACGGAGGCGCTCCAGAACGTGGACGGCGATCGGCTGGCACTCGAGTTCTCCGGCCCCCTGTCGCCCGGCGTGCTGCGACCGACCGAGGACGCCGACTACGTCCACGTCATCATGCCCGTTCGTACCCCCTCTTAAGCGCGACCCGGACGACGCCCTCGCTCAGTTGCGCATAGAGCGACTCTCGCTCACCGGCTTCCGGACCTACGATGACCTCGACATCGAGTTCCCGATGGGTCCCCAGGTGATGGTCGGCCGGAACGCGGCCGGCAAGACGAACCTGCTGGAAGCACTGGTCGTGCTGGCGGCGGGCCACTCTCACCGAACGACCAACGACATGGAGCTCATCGCCTGGCAGGCCGGGTTCGCCAGGCTGGAGGCGGTGGTGGCTGGTCCAGCGGCGCGCAGCGACCTGGTCGAGGTGGTACTCGCGCGACCGGGCGTGGCCGGCACACGCAAGCGTGTGCGCATCAATGGCGCGCCGCGCCGGGCGACCGCCTTGGCCGCCGTGCTGCGCACCGTCGTGTTCGCTCCGGAGGACATGCTGCTGGTCATCGGCTCGCCGTCACTGCGCCGCTCTGTCCTGGACAGCCTGGTCGCCCAGCGTGAGATGGAGGGTGCCGCCAGCCTGGCCACCTACAGCCGCGCGGTCCAGCAGCGCAACAGTCTGTTGCGGCGCATCCGGGAGGGAGAGGCGGCCGTCGACGAACTCGCCTACTGGGATGGCGTCGTGGTCGGGGAGGGTGGTCGGATCGTCGAGTGGCGGCACTCCGCGATGCGCGCGCTGGCCGAGCCGCTGGCCGCTGCTCACGCCGAGATGGCGCCGCAGGAGGGCCGTCTCGCGCTGCGCTACGTGACCAACGCGCCGGCCCAGGCCAGCGAGGATGCCACGGATGCCCTGCGCAGGCGGCTGGCGGAGACCTCCGAGAAGGAACTGTGGAACGGCGCGACCCAGGTCGGTCCACACCGCGACGATATGGCCTTCGAGCTCGACGGGCGGGATCTACCCGGGTTCGCCTCCCGCGGCCAGCAGCGAACGGCCATCCTGGCCCTCAAGCTTGCCCACCTTGAGCTGCTCGCCCAGCGCGACGGACGGCCACCACTGCTGCTGCTCGACGACGTCTTCAGTGAGCTCGACCCCGAGCGCAGGGCACATCTGGTGAGGCGCATCGGTGAGCTTCCTCAAGCGTTCGTGACCACCACGACACTCGACGACCTCGATCCGCGCCTGGTGGCTGCGTCGACCGCCTGGCGCGTGTCGGTCGGTCACATCGAGCTCATCAATGCCCGCCCGGCCGCCGACGACCAACGAGCCGGCGCCGGGCAAGCTCGACCGATGGCCGATGCCTGACCGGAGACGGCCGATGCGCCGACTGGGCGACCTGCTCCCCGAGCTGGCCGGGCAGCTCGGCCTGGAAGAGGAGCTGCAGCACTCGCGGCGGATCACCAGTTGGCGACTCATCATCGCCGAGCACGTGCCTGCGGCGGCCGGCTCATCGACCCTCCTGGCGGTCCAGCCGCCGGCCCTCATCGTCACCGCCAGCAGTGCCATGGTCGCCCAGGAACTGCGCCTGCGATCGGCTGAGTTGCTGCCGGCCTTCGCTCGGGCGCCTGGCGGTAGCAGACTGCTCGAGCTGCGGGTCGTCATCCGACGTGTAGACTGAGCCGCCGATGGCGCGTCTGCACCTCAAGTACGGCCTCGTCGCTGAGGGCGACCGGCTCTCCTCATCAGCTGATTCATTGGCCGTCACGGAGCCAGCCACCGGTTCCAGGTCGCGTACCAAAGGCAACCTGTACGTGGTCGTCAGTTCGGCCGCCCGAGGCGCCCGCTCGCGTGATGCGACGGTGCTGGTGGCCGACACCATCAGGCGCGAGTACTACTACGACGAGTCGGCTGGCATCCCCATCTGCCTGGAGAAGGCTTTCCGCAGCGCCGAGCGCAAGCTCCGCAACGGCCGCGGCGGCCAGACCACAGCAGCCGGTTCGATCGGCGTGGCGGTCGCCGTCATCCGAGGTACCGAGCTGTACGTCGCCACCACCGGGCCGGTCGAGGCGTACCTCGTTCGGGCGGCCCGACTGCTCATGCCGGAGCATGCGCGCGGACCCGGCATCCCCATCGGCGAAGACCTGCGGGTGGGCGTCTGGCGGGGCGAATTCTCGATCGGCGACTCGTTGCTGCTGGTGGCCCGCGACCTGACCGAGGTGGTGGGCACGGAAGAGCTGAAGAACGCGGTCGTGACGCTCCATCCACAATCGGCCGTCGAGCACCTCCATCATCTATTCGTGGCCGCTGGCGGGGAGGGTTCCGATGCCGTCCTGGCGATCGAGGCGAGCGAGGCCGCCAGCCCGCGGACCGAACATCGATTGGTCCCGGTGGCCACCCCCGAAGGGGCCTCGGAGATGCCGGAGCACGTGACCGCCGGAGGCGGTTCGGTGACATCCGCCTTCGCCACCCGGGCGGTGGATGCGCGAGAGGCGATGGGCAACGCCGTGGCCAGTCTCGGCGAGCGGCTGGGTGATCTGGTGCCGGGTCGCCGACGGCAGTATCGACCGCTCACGCCGCGGGTCTCGCAACGGGAGGCGCAACGCCGGGCGGCGGTGGCGTTCCTGGCCTTTCTGGGCGTCATCCTGGTGGTCGGCTTGGCGGTCGCCTTCTTCCCGCCGGGGCGCGAAGACGCGGTCGACCGTATCAACGCTGGCGAGGCCGCCTTCATCTCAGCGCGCGATCTGGCCGACCAGGGCAGCGAGCTCATCGTGGATGACCCGAGTCGCGCCCGTGACCTGCTCAGGGAGGCCTGGCAAGCGGCCGTCAGGGCCCAGGAGACGGGCGTGCCGGCGGCCCAGGTGGGACCGGTGCGTGAGCGCATCGCGAGCGGTCTGGACACCATCTACGGGTCTACTCGGATGGCGGTCAGCATCGTCGTGCGGGTGGACACGGCGGCTACTCCGCAGGATCCCCGCGATCTCATCCTGGGCCCCGATGGCGCCGCGTATGTCCTCGACGAGGAGGCCCGCACGGTGACCCGCATCGACCTTGCCAGCGGCGCCAGCGTGGTCGTGGTCACGGCTGGGGATGGCGGCGGAGCGGGCATCGGCACGCCCGAGATGCTGGCCGTGGGGGCGACCGACCTGCTCATCGTGGACGACCGCGAAGGTCTCTGGCGCTGGCGGCCTTCGGATGACACCGGCCGTGGCACGCTCGGCCAGATCGTCGTCGGCGGGGAGGTCGCGTGGGGCGACGACATCATCGATGTGGGGACCTTCCTCCAGCCTGGCCAAGCGGAGGATGGCCTCTACAACCTGTACGTGGCGGATCCCAGCTCCAGCCAGATCCTGCGCTATCAGCCGACCCAGGATGGTGGCTCGTTCCCCACCCAGTCGAGCTATCTGGTCGCTGACGATGCCGCCGTCGCGCAGTTCAGGGAGTTGCTGATAGATGGTGATATCTA
>JACCYW010000026.1 GCA_013696275.1 Chloroflexota bacterium
GCGGCCAACGCGCACGAGTCGTCCGACTGCTCGAACTCAGCGGCATCCGTGCTCCTCGTTACGGGCCCCGCCTGGCGCCTCGGTCGATCGCCCGGATCTAGCCGGCCTACCTGGTAGTCGGCTCTTCGCCGCTGGTCGATGGCGTGCCAGGCAACACGATGGGAGGCTCTTCCGCCCTGGCTATGGCGATCTCGATGTTGGCCACTTCCTCGCTCGCGGCTCGATAGTCGGCGCTGTCCAGTGGCGCAGCGTCGCGCCGGCCCCGCGCAGCCACGTGCCGAAGCATCAACGCGGCTCGGTCGGCCGGTATCTCGGTCATGACGACAGCCGCACCAGCAGGCGTGCATCGACCCAGCCTGTCCAGCAATTCACGGCCTCGACTCGCGCCCAGTCGCCGACCTGCTCGACGCTCCGAAGGTCGAGCCTCGCGACAAGCGTGACCATCGGCGTCAGGCCGGGATCGGGCGCCGACCAGGCGAGCATCCCTGTCTCGGGCACGCGATGCGAGGGCGCCCAGACGTTGGTGGTCACGGTCGGCGGCGCGGGCGCCGCAGCCGGCGCCAGACTGGCTGGAGTCACGGTCGCCGCGGCGGCCGACGATCCAGGGGCCGGCAGCGGCACCGTGGGCAGCGGCACGATGGGCAAAGCCGGCATCGCGGCAAGCTGATCCTTGAGCGAGCGCACCAAGTCCCGCTGGCGCTCGATGTCGGGATGTCGAGGATCATGGGAGCGGGTACGAACCATGGCCAGATCGATCTGCTCACGCTGCAGCTTTCCGAGCAGCCGCCCGGCGCCCGAGCCGTGGCTACGTTGCAGGGCGCGCCGGGCCGCGACCCGGCGCCTGATGTCACCGAGCGTCGATACGTCGGTCGGGCTCAGTATTCCGGCCTCGACCTCGGAGGCGGTGGCGACCTCGAACCAGCGCCTTTCGCGCCGTTGGGCAAGCAAGATGAGGACGATCAGGAAGCCAAGGAACGGCAGACCCTTGAAGAGCCCGAACAGGATCATCTCCAGCGGGCCCGGGTCGCCTCGCAACAGATCCGTCAGGAGCGGCGAGTTCCACACGAAGTGGGAGATGACGCCAGCGGCGAACAAGCCGATGGCGACCAGCAGCCGGCGCTGGCGGGGCTGGTCGGTGCGCGACACGAAGTAGGCCAGACCGACTCCCGTCAGGCCTGTCCATAGGACGTGCATGTAGAAGCCCGAAAAGACGACGCGGAGCAGATAGAGCTGCACCACCGGGCCCAGCTGGTCGGCGCCGCCAAGTGCTACGACCGGGCGGATGAAGTAGCCCACGTTCTCGACGGTGGCGAAGCCGAGACCGATCATCGCCCCGTAGATGAAGCCATCGAATAGGTCGTCTATCTCGCTTCGCGCGACAAGATAGATGAGCACAAGACCGGCGTACTTGAGCGTCTCCTCCACTGTCGGACCGATGAGCGCCGGACCCCAGGTCTGGACGAAGGTGGCGCCGAAGAGCTTGAACAGGATCTCGAACCAAGCGGTGTTGGTGACCAAGGCGAGACCGGTCGCGGCGACCGCTCCCCACAGCAAAGCGGCGACCATGATGGACACCGGTTCTCGCTCGAACTGGTCAAGGACATAGACGGCCAGCACGACCGGCACGACCCAGATGGCGAGCAGGAGCCAGGAGAACAGCCAGGCGACCGGGAAGGCGGAAAGGATGCGCGCCTGCTCACCGAGGATGAGCAGGGCGGTGATGGCGACGATGATGACGAACAGCCAGAAGGCGGGCTGGCGCGGTTGGATGAACGATGCTTGGTAGCCCCAGCGCGGCATCTGCGGTGAGCTCGGCAGCGCCGGCGGACGACCAGCCGCTGGGTCCATCGGGACGGGCAGCGCCATCAGCGCACCTCCACCGTGGCGATCATGCGATCGAGCTCGTTCGCGGCGGCGGACAACTGGCCCTGGATGGCCCACGCATCGAACAGGATCGGCCGGCCCTGTAACACGAGCGCGGTGAGCTGTCCCTCCATGGTCTGCGAGATGCCATCGAACGTGCCGACGTAGGCACTGCGCAAGGCCGGTGTCCCGGGTGCCAGGGGGATCGGCGCGGGAGTGGTCACAGTCAACTGACTGGCCGCCGTCTCCAGGACCTGACGCACGTAGGTGTCGAGCATCGTGGCCGGGTCACCGGTCAGGTCAGTGCGGACGTACAGCTCCACGCTGCCCTTGGTGAGGCGCACCGCGGCTGATCCAGCAGCTTGCGCGACCCAGCCCTGCGGTGGATAGACATAGGCGCCATTACCGACCGGAATGGCTGTCCCCGGCGCGGCCACCGGCCCCGGACCCACCGGCCGGGCAGCCGGAAGGGCGGCATTGATGATCTGGGTACCGAACACTACGGCCAGGAGCACGCTGGCAACGAGATGGTGGGCCGCCAGCCGGTAGGACCAAGCCGCCCCAGGACAGCTCGACCCTGGACCGCCACGCCGCTGAACACCGCCCCGACGTCCGGCATCGGTACGGGCGGGGGAGCGAAGGGCGGCGGCGGCGGCGGAGCGGTGGACGATGGCGCCACATCGGGCGTCGGGGGCACGGACGACGGAACCGTCGCGACTGCCGGAGCCGTCGCGCTGGGCTGCGCAGACGCTGGTGCACGAGGGGCGGTCGCCGGAGCGACCGGCTGGGTAGGCGTCGGGCCGGCCGCAGTCGACCCCGCCGCAGCCGGGTCCGCAGCAGGCGGCTGGGCGGTGGGTGGCTGAGGGGAGCTTTGGGTGGGACTGGTCGTCGAGTCGTCCAAGCTGGGCCTCTCGGGATCCCATGGGCGGGGCGTCTGGGTCGCCGATGGGACTGTAGCACCGGCCGCAGGCTCCCGGTCAGGTGACCGTTGCGCCTGTGGCACCCATCAACGTCTCCGCGTGGGATCACCCTGCTGGCGGTTCGATGCTGCGGCCGCGCTGATCAGTGCCCTCAGGTCGTCCCCGGGCACGTCCTCCGCTGACTTGAACCGGACATGTCGCATACGGTCCCCGGAACCTTCGAGTCTCGAGTGGTCGGCAGCAAGCTCAGCGCCGCGCCAGAAGGTGAGCGTCACGTGCCCCGTGTGACCGCGCAGGGCAGCGAAAGGGCCGTCCGACTCGAACACGAGCTGCGACCACTTGATGCCCTCGTAGGCGTCCGGCACCGCCTCCCGCACCAGGCGTCTGATGGCCTGAGCGACCTCGGCCTGGTCACCAGGAAGTGCAGCGAGGAACGCTTCGACGGTCGGGCGGGCCATTGGACGGGCAGCTTACAGGCTCACTGGAACAGCTCACCCATGACGCCTTCAGCACCTTTCTGCCGGAGCCCGGCGAGGCTTCGCCCGCTGTCGACGGCCGTGGACGAGGGGACGGCCGTCCTCCCTGGGATCCCCATCAGGTGGGAGTAGCGCGGATGAGATAGGCCTCCTGACCCGTACACGCCACCGGCACCGCCCTGAGCGGGCGCTCGAGACGGGCCACCAGGTCCAGCTCCGCGGTCGGCGCCGTGGACCTAGTAGACTTGAGCACGGCCCCGGACCCGTCAGGGGCCTCGCGTGGTCACTCCGGCATCTCTCGAGGGACCCATGCGTCGACGGATCTTCTCGCGAAGAGGGAGTGAACGCTATGGCTAGTGGCACGGTAAAGAAGCTCGTAGCGGACCGAGGCTTCGGGTTCATCACGGCTGATGACGGCAAGGATTACTTCTTCCACCGTGATGGGCTCGATCGAACGCTTGACTTCGACCGTCTGGTGGGCGGCGAGAAAGTGACTTTCGAGGTGGAAAGCAATCCCCGCGGCCCGCGTGCCGTCAAGGTGGCGGCGGCCTGAGACCCCGATGAGCTCGCCCATCATCCGTCCCGCCAGCGCCGACCAGTTCGCCAAGCACGTCATCGCTGAGTACAAGCACCGCGACCAAACGGTCCAGTGCGTATGCGGTTGGTTCGGTAGTACCGCCACCAACGGCTCGCGGCCCTCTGAGTGGAGCGCTCACGTAGCGGAGAACCGCGGCAAGCGCCCCTGACGCAGCCGTCACCGCGCATCAGGGAAACGGCAGGATGGACGTGCAACAGGACTACCGGGGGTGCAGGATGGTCGACATGATGAAGAGGATCGCAACGCTTTCTTTCGTCTCCGCTCTGCTTGCGGTGACGCTATCGCCAGCCGGCACGGCCGTCGCGGGCTCGTCGCCACGATTCCTGACCCTGCCATTCCCTCAGACTTCAGGCATGCGCATCGAGGATGGGTTCCTGCGCGGCGCGGGCGATGTGCATGGCGGAGTGGATTACATCAACGGCCGGGTAGGACGTCCCGGCACCTGGCAGACGTTCCCGGTCATCGCGGCGGCCGGCGGGAGAGCCTGCGCGGCGCGCAGCAGAGTGGCCGGATGTGGTGCCGATGGCATCAGCAACGGGATAGGCAATCGAGTCGTGATAAGACACCGCCGCGACGGTCGCATCTGGTACTCCTACTACGGGCATCTCAAGAACTTCGCTCCCGGCTTGGCCGTTGGCACGGATACGTACGTGACTCGGGTCAGGCGAGGCGAGTTCCTGGGCATGGCCGGTGAGTCCGGCAACCCCAACACGGCGACGCACCTCCACTTCGAGATCGACACCCCGAATGGCACGCCGGTCGACCCGTACGACGTGTACGGCTATCGAAGCGCCTATCCGAACCCGCGCGGCACGAACGGTCGCGACTGCGGCAACGACCACCTCTGGCGTACGTGTCCGCCGGATCCACCTGATGACACCTCCGGGATTCCCTGACGCGATGACCGACGAGCGCGCTACGCGCATCAAGGTCGGGCGGCGCCCGTCGATACTCGCGTAGGCGGCTCGCCGCCTTCCGGCACGATCGGCACCGAACCAGGAGATGGTCCGACCGCCTAGGGAGTCCCGTAGTGGCCACCTGAGGTGCCCGAGCGCGCTGAGATCAGGTCGTCAGTGCTCAGAAACCGTGGAATACGGACTCTAGGTTGTGTCCGTCGGGGTCGATCACGAATGCTCCGTAGTAGGTCGAGTGGTATTCGGGGCGAAGACCAGGCAGGCCGTTGCCCACTCCGCCCGCCGTGATCGCCGCGCGGTAGAAGGCGTCCACTTGGTCGCGCGAGCTCGCCGCCACGGCCACATGGACTTGAGTGATGGGCGGTGACTCAGCCGGCGCGTGGGACGTCGCGGAGTCGTTGATGCCGCATCCTTTCGCGGACCTGGACCGGACCGCTATCCAGAGTTCAGGTCTGTTCCCGCGGCCGAACGCGCCGGTGTCACCGCGCTCCATCACCAGCTCGATGCCGAGCGGCTCCAGGGCGGCCATGTAGAACGCCTTTGCACGCTCGTAGTCGCTGACGGCGATGTAGATGTGGTCGAGGATCGACATGCCGATCTCCTTTCGGT
>JACCYW010000031.1 GCA_013696275.1 Chloroflexota bacterium
GTCGTATGCCCCCACCCGGTCAGGCACTCTAGGTCGCGCCGGACCACTCGTCAATGACCATGGAAGCATCGCCCGTCAAGTGGAACATCCCGGCGAGCGATTCGCAGAGGAAGTGGCTCGCATCCCCCGATAAGTACCCTCTCGGTCGTCGTCGGGAACGTCCGATGGTCCGCCACGACGCGATGGTCCACGGCAGCGAGGTAATCAAGGCACGTCCGCGCCGTTGGCTTCAGGAAGGTGGTGGAGCGACGGGGGCTCGAACCCCGGACCTTCTGCATGCCATGCAGATGCTCTCCCAACTGAGCTACCGCCCCAAGTATCGACGCTCGACTGGAGCGTCTGCCTTGCTGGAGAGCCTTGGCACGGCGCCAGGAAGGCGATGTCAGGGAGCTCGGCCAGCGCGCCGAATCCTACTCCAACCTCCCTGCCTGCGCGACAGGCCTGGGGCACATCGAGCGAGACGACGCCAGGCGGCCGGCAGTACTCCGGTCGGTCACTGGGCTGAGCGGTAGTGTCGCGGGCTCGTGGGGTAACAGCTGGGAGGCCGAGAACTTCCCGACAGCGAATGAGATTGACGAAGTAGCTCCCAGAAGCTACTTTGTGGGCGTGCATGCCGTTGGGCTCAAGGTCTTGAAGAACAGGCTGAGTGAGTATGTTCGACTGGCCGCGTCTGGCGAGACTATCCTCGTCACCGACCGCGAACGCGTGGTCGCCGAGTTGGTGCCTCCCCAAGCGGGCCGTGCATCGCTCGCCAACGACGCGCTAGTGGCCGAGGCCGTCCGCAAGGGATGGCTCACCCCTGCTCTCGGTGCGCGCGATGAGTCGGTGCCCAGGCGACCGGTCACCACGCTCGCTCACCTCATCACGGAGCTCGAGCGGGATCGGGCCGATCGTTGATCTACGTCGACAGCTCGGTGGTCTTGGCTCAGCTGCTTGCGGAGGACCATTACCCGGACCCGTCCTTCTGGCGAGACGGTCCATTCGTGGCGAGCCGTCTCCTCGACTACGAGGTCTGGAACCGGATCAATGGCAGAGGGTTGGCGTCGACCCATGCTGAAGACGTTCGAACATTGCTCGGCCGGGTTGCCTTCCTAGAGCTCGCGCCGGCGGTGCTAGCACGAGCGCTCGAGCCGTTTCCCATCGCGGTCCGGACCCTCGACGCGCTCCATCTGGCGTCGATCGACTTCCTGCGTGGTCTCGGACAGCGACCGACCCTTGCCACGTATGACCACCGACTGTCAGAAGCGGCCACGGCGCTCGACGTCCCGCTCGTTCCGCTTTGATGCGGACGCGACCTAGCATGGGGTGGTGGGCGTCGACCTGAACGCTGACGTCGGCGAGGGAGCCGGTACCGACGCTGAACTGATGCCTTTCCTCAGCTCGGCCAATATCGCCTGTGGCGGGCACGCCGGTGACGAAGGCACGATGCGGGCGACCATCGCGCTGGCCGCTCGACACGGCGTCGTCATCGGAGCGCATCCCGGTTATCCCGACCGGGCCGGCTTCGGCCGGCTGCCGATGGGGATCGCGCCCGACCTTCTGGAGGCCTCCCTCGTGGAACAGATAGCGGCGCTGGTGGCCATGGCGGGGAAGTCGGGGATCGCGGTGCGCCATGTGAAGCCCCACGGAGCCCTCTACAACGAAGCAGCCAGAGACCTGGCGCTGGCCATGGTCGCGGCGCGGGCGGTCGGCTCTGTCTCCGCTGACCTGGTGCTGGTGGGGCTGGCCGGTGGGGCGCTGCTCGAAGCGGGTCGCGCTCTCGGGTTGAGGGTCGCAGCCGAGGCGTTCGCTGACCGCGCCTACGAACCCGACGGTTCGCTCCGTTCGCGTAGCCTCCCCGGCGCAGTCCTGGATCCGGCGGCCGCGGCCTTACAAGCGACGAGCATCGCGCGGGACAGCCGGGTCCGAACCTCCGACGGGACCTGGCTCAGCATCCCAGCCGACACCCTGTGCATCCACGGCGATACGCCCGGCGCAGCGCATATCGCACGTGCGGTCCGGACGGCGTTGTTGGAGGCGGGCATCGAGGTGAGAGCGTGATCGAGCCCTTCGGCGATGAGGCGCTGCTGATCACCCTGGGCGAGTCCATCGATGAGGCCATCAACGATCGCGTTCACATGCTCAGCTCGATGATCCGTTCGCAAGGCAGGCCTGACGGCGCCTTCGGCACGCCGGTGCCTGCCTACGCCTCACTGCTCGTCCCCTTCGACCCGACCATCGTGGACGTCGAGATGGCGACCGCGGAGATCGGATCGTTGCTGATGGCCATGCCGGCGCTCGTACCCACAGAGGGATCGCGACAGCCGACGCCGATCGAGATCGGCGTGCAC